>CAXTWP010000423.1:2164-2669 GCA_964247945.1 uncultured Acidobacteriaceae bacterium
CGGCTCCCCCACGGTCCCCGACGCCCTCTTCAGTTCCGGCATTCTTCTGAACCTGCTCGGCACCCTGGGAGCGCGGCAAGTCCGGTCCCTGGGCGTGGACGGCGGCACGGACTACGCGGCGTCCTTCGCCGACATCGCCGCGCGGACGACCAGCCGGGCGCTGACGCATCAGTGGACGAAGCTGAACCCTTCCGACCCGGAGCGGCTGCCGGAGGCGGCGGCGGCGATCGTTAGGCTGGCTGCGGCGCTGGGAACGCAGATCGCGGAAGCGGGCACGTTCGAGCACCATATCCCGAAGGATGAGCCGGGCCTGGGCGGGGCGATGACGCCGGAGATGCTGTTTGTTACGCCCAGGCGTATACAAACGTCGGACAGCGGGCCGCTGGTGAAGGTGTACGAGACGATCGATAAGCCGCTGGTGCAGGTGCTGCTGCGGATGGAGCAGGCCGGAGTTCGCGTGGACCCAGCCCAGTTGAGCGCCATGTCCACGCGGCTGGCCGTAGAC
>CAXTWP010000424.1:0-2667 GCA_964247945.1 uncultured Acidobacteriaceae bacterium
GTGGGGGAGGGAGCGGTTCTGGGATTGGGGTCGGTTGCTACGCGCGATCTGGAGCCATGGACGGTGTATGCGGGCGTACCCGCCGTCAGGATCAAGGACAGGAAGCACGGCTAAACGACGCGCCGGCTCAAGAAGTCACGCGCGAAGCTTGGCGAGCAGATCGGTTGGGTGGACGGGCTTTGCGAGGATTTCAAACTCGTGGCCTTGCGAACGCGCTTTCTCGAGCAGGTCCGCCGTGGCGGCCTGACCGGAGAACAGGAGAATTTTGCACTTGGGCATCTTCTGGCGTGTGGCGATCGCGGCCTCGATGCCGGTCATGCCAGTCATGATGACGTCGGAGATCAGCATATCCGGGGCAAAGGTGTCGAGCGCATCGAGGGCTTTCTCGCCGCTGTAGACGGCCCGCGCCTCAAAGCCGGCCTGATTGAGGATAATCGCCAGCGTATTGGCGATGACCTGTTCGTCGTCCGCTACGAGCACTCGCGGCTTCGAGGGGGTGGCGGTTGTTTCTGGCATTTGGATGCTTCCTTATCCTGGTTTTTACACTCTATCCGTCACGCAACTATAGCAGGATGCTTTTACCCGGGAATGTACTTCCTGATGATACTCTGAGCCGAGCGTGGATGTCCCGACCGATGGTTTGAGGCTACCCACGCGCCCCGAACAACGGAAACTTAAGTTATGCAGACAGCCATCATCCGCGCCGAACGCGTGGAGAAATACTACGCTCAGCCGAGCGAGAACCGCATCCAGGTTATTTCGCCGACCGATCTTTCCATCCTTCCGGGCGAGATCGTCGCGCTGCTGGGTCCGTCGGGCTCGGGCAAGTCGACCCTGATGCGGATGCTGACGGGCATCTCCGCGCCATCGGCGGGCAAGGTCTTCTGGCATGAGCAGCCGATCGCCACCGCCAACGTGAACGTTTCGATCGTGTTCCAGAGCTTCGCCCTGTTCCCGTGGCTTACGGTGCTTGAAAATGTGGAAGCTCCGCTGAAGGCGCGCGGGATGGAGCCGGTCGCGCGCCGCAAGCAGGCGCTGAAGATGTTGGATACGGTTGGACTCGACGGCTTCCAGGGAGCGTATCCGAAGGAGCTCTCGGGCGGGATGCGGCAGCGGGTGGGCTTCGCGCGGGCGCTGGTGGTCGAGCCGGAGGTGCTGTTTATGGACGAGCCGTTCTCCGCGCTGGACGTGCTGACGGCGGAGAACCTGCGCTCGGAGCTGCTGGAACTTTGGCAGAAGAAGACGATACCGACAGAGTCGATCTTTATCGTGACGCACAATATCGAGGAGGCGGTGCTGCTGGCGGACCGGATTATTGTGCTGGGGCGCAATCCGGGGCACATTCGCACCGACTTCAAAGTGACAATCGCGCACCCGCGCGACCGCAAGGCCCCGCCGTTTACGCAGCTGGTGGACTATATCTACAAGGTGCTGACGCAGCCGGACCAGCAGCCGCCGGCGCTGCCCTCAACGCCGGCCAAGCTGGAGAGCGCGGCGCGCAGGCAGCACTACCAGATGCTGCCGCACGCGCGACCGGGCGGCATCGCGGGTCTGCTGGAGCTGCTGATCGACCATAACGGCAAGGACGATATCTATCGACTGGCGGACGATCTGGGCTTTGAGATCGATGACCTGCTGCCGATCGTGGACGCGGCGCAGCTGCTTGGCTTTCTTACCGTGCAGGAGGGTGACGCGGCCATTACGCCGACCGGGTCGGACTTTGGGCACTCCGAAATTTTGCGGCAGAAGGAGCTGTTTCGCGCGGCGGCGGTCGAAAATGTTTTGCTGCTGCGGCAGATCGTGAAGGCGATCGAGGCCAAGAGCGACGGGACGGTACGCGAAGAGTTCTTCCATGACATGCTGGATGAGCAGTTTACCGAGGAAGAGACTCTGCGGCAGCTCGAGACCGCGGTGAACTGGGGGCGGTATGCGGAGCTGTTCGACTTCGATGCGGCGCGGCGGAGATTCCTGCGCATCGAGAAGCTGCAGGAGGAAGAGCTGAGCACCGCCGAGATCGACGCATGATGCATCTGCCGAGCTTTGCCCGCGGGGGCCAGACGCGCGAGACGCTTGTGCGGGCACAGGTGCTGAAGCGCTCCTGGCCCTTCTTTCTGGATCTCACGGTAGCGGCGCTGTGCCTGGCGGCGTTTTACGGTGTGGTGAAGCTGGCGGGCTACTGGATGTCGACCGCGCAGCCGGAGTTTGTAGTGTCGCTTGCGCCGCGGGCGCTGCCGCTGTATGCGTTTTATTCGGTCTGCCGGATCGGGCTGGCGTATCTGCTGAGCCTGGTATTTGCGATTGGCTATGGCTACTTTGCGGCGTATCACAAGCGTGCGGAGTCGCTGATGATCGCCGCACTCGACATCCTGCAATCAATCCCCGTACTGAGCTTTCTGCCGGGCGTGATGCTGGCGATGGTGGCGCTGTTCCCGACGCGGCAGCTTGGGGTGGAGATGGGGGCGATCCTGCTGATCTTTACCGGGCAGGTATGGAATATGGCGTTCAGCTTTTACTCTTCTCTCAAGAGCCTGCCAAGAGAACTGGGAGAGGCTTCGGCGATCTACGGCTTTTCGACCTGGCAGCGCTTCTGGCAGCTGGAGCTGCCGTTTGGGGCGATCGGCCTGGTGTGGAACTCGATGATCTCGGTCGCGGGCGGCTGGTTTTTTC
>CAXTWP010000425.1:0-2245 GCA_964247945.1 uncultured Acidobacteriaceae bacterium
GGTCACAAACCTCAAGAGCTATGCGCCGACGTTCCTGTTTCTTGTCGTGCTGATGACGGCGTTTACGTCGTTCAGCCATGGGACGCAGGACCTTTATCCGACTTTTCTGGAGAAGAATTACGCCCTCGGGCCACGCGCCACGGGGCTGATCACCAGTGTGGGGAACGTAGGCGCATTGCTGGGCGGCATCTGCTTTGGAGCGTGGTCGGAGCGGCTGGGTCGGCGGAAGGCGATCGTGCTGGCAGCGCTTTTGGCGATTCCGATGATCCCGCTTTGGGCATGGTCGCATTCGATTGCTCTGATTACGGTTGGCGCGTTTCTGATGCAATTCATGGTGCAGGGCGCGTGGGGCGTGGTGCCGGCGCACCTGAATGAGCTTTCGCCGGCGGCGGTGCGGGGGACATTTCCTGGGCTGGCGTATCAGCTTGGCAATCTGCTCTCGTCGCGCAACGCGGTCTTGCAGGCAAGAATGGCGGCGGGACGATTCGGGGGGAACTTCCGCGTGGTGCTGTCGGTGACGGTGTTCGTAGTGGCTCTCCTGGTGGCGGGAATCGCCTTTTTCGGGCGCGAAGCGAAGGGCGCGCGTATGGAGGCCTGAGAGGCTGGTAACTCCGCTTCAGACACGGACTTCCCAGCCTTTTTGGTAGTCGCGCGACCACATCTTCATCGCTTCGGAGTCGTTGAGGATGTGTCCGGTTTGTGTATCGATCTTCAGCTCACGGTTGACGAAGTAGGCGATATTTGAGAGCTGCAGCATGGTGACGCTGACGTTGGCGACGGGTATGGGCGAGTTGAGCGGAGTGCCTCTACGGATGCCGTCGATGAAGTTTCCGAAATGCAGATCGGTCATCGAGTCGCGCCCGATGGTGTCGGCGCTGGCGGTCTGGCTGCCGACCTTGAACTCGTCCGTCTTTTTACCGGCGGCGTTGTAGACCTCGTAGCCGTCGCGGTCGAGCAGGACGCTGCCCTTGGTGCCGAGGATGGTGGAACCACGATCGCGGCCGTAGATCTTCATGGAGTTGCAGCAGCGGCCTTCCCAGGAGATGGTCTGGTCGGGGTAATCGAAGCTGGTATTCAGGGTGTCGTAGAACTGCCAGTCATCCTTAAACTGATAGCGGCCGCCAAGTGCAGTCACGCGCTCGGGTATCCCCGCGCCGAGCGCCCAACGGCACACGTCCACCTCGTGCGTACCATTGTTGAGGGCCTCGCCGGTACCGTAGCGGGTGAGCCAATGCCAATTGTAGGGATGGATGTTGTCCTTATACTCGCCACGCGGAACGGGCCCCTGCCAGAGGTCCCAATTAAGGGTGGCCGGGACGGCGATGGTCTTGCCGATACCCATGGACTTGCGGTTGTTGACGTACCAGGCTTTTGCATAATATGCGCGGCCGATCAGGCCGTCGTGGATCTGGTTGATGATCTTGATGGAGTGAGGGGAGGAGCGCTGCTGATCACCGACCTGGACCAGTTTGCCGTATTTTTTTTGCGCCTCGACGAGCAGCTCCCCTTCGCGCGGATTGTGACTGGAGGGCTTCTCGACGTACACGTGCTTGCCCGCCTGCAGTCCAAGGATTGCCATCGGAGTGTGCCAGTGGTCCGGCGTGGCGATGGTGATGGCATCGACGTCCTTCGAGGCAAGCACTTTGCGGAAGTCGCCGTCCGAAGCTGGTGCGTAGGCTAGTTCCTTTTGAGCCTCCCCGGCGAACTTGGCAAGGACAGAGGAATCGACATCGCAGACGTGCGTGATCCGGGCCGACTGACTGTTGCTCTTCAGGGAGGAGAGATGCGCGTAGCCGCGGCCGTTCAATCCCATAATGGCGAAGTTGACGCGATCGTTGGCACCAAGAATTTGCGCATAGCTGCGCGCGGTCGAACCGACTGCCGCGCCCGCCGCGCCGATTGCAAGACCGTCCAGAAAAGTACGCCGAGAGATCATTGTTCCTCCATGCACCTTACCGAGCGACAAGATTGCTTCGGTAAGCATGACTACTATAGGTGCTTGGCGGCTATTTTGACTACCGCATGAAGTTTCTTCGCGGCGGGGGGTACGCGGTGTAAACTTCTGGCACCAGACCTGACACTTGGAAAGGACGATCGGCTCGTGAACTTCGACACGTTCGACGCCTCCTACATTGAGCGGCTTCGATGTGGAGAGGAGGCAGCCACGGAGCACTTCGTCCGGTACTTCGGCGAGTTGATCGCCCTGAAGTTACGCTCTCGTCTGCGGTCGAAACAGGCGATTGAA
>CAXTWP010000425.1:2255-2664 GCA_964247945.1 uncultured Acidobacteriaceae bacterium
CGGCGTTCGCCAGGCGGAGCGGCGTGGGTCGCTCGTAAACTCGATCTGCAACCATGTACTGTTTGAGCAGTATCGTTCCGATGGGCGCGCCGATCCTCTGGAGGAGGAGACGGCTGCCATGCTAACGACGCACACGCCGGACGCACTGAGCAGTATGATCACGGGCGAGACGCGGCAGAGTGTGAGGACCGTTTTGGGGAAGCTCAATGCGCGCGATCGCGGCGTGTTGAAGGCCGTCTTCCTGGATGAAAAGGATAAAGATGACGTATGCCGCGAGATGGGCGTGACGCGGGAGTACATCCGCGTGCTGCTGCACCGGGCCAAGAACTCTTTCCGCAAGGCTTATGCGACTCAGGAAGGAGGTTGCACCCTCAACTTTAGTGAAACGCTTCGCACTCTATCGACACCA
>CAXTWP010000426.1:0-2656 GCA_964247945.1 uncultured Acidobacteriaceae bacterium
AGCCAAAGGCGTGAAGACGCTGCGCCTAACCTCGGACGTAGGGAATCGGGCATCGCTGCAGTCGCTGCTCGACGAAACGGTGAAGGCGTTCGGCAAAGTGGATGTGTTGATCAACTGCGCGGGAAAGATTAAGCGTGCGCCGACTGTAGATTTTCCGGAGGAGCTTTGGAACGACATTATGGACACGAATGTGACGGGAACGCTGCGGGCGTGCCAGATCTTCGGCAAGCACATGCTGGCGCGTGGCTACGGGCGAATCATCAATATCGCCTCGCTGAACACCTTTGTCAGCCTGAAAGAGGTGACGGCGTATGCGGCAAGTAAGGCGGCGGTGGGGGCTTTGACGCGGTCGCTCGCGGTGGAGTGGAGCGCGCAAGGGGTGACGGTGAACGCGATCGCGCCGGGCGTCTTTCGGACGGCGCTGAACGCGGAGTTGCTCGACAAGAGCGAACGCGGCAAGGAGTTGCGAATGCGGACGCCGATGGGGCGGTTTGGGAGGACGGAAGAGCTGGTAGGATCAGCGATTTTCCTTGCAAGCGACGCAGCCGCGTTTATTACGGGCGAGATCCTGGTGGTGGATGGAGGATTCCTGGCCAGCGGCGTCAATCAGTAAAGCAACTTACCTTGTATGTTCCCTTAGGCCGGAAGGATTCGCGAGGGGCTCTGTCTGGCCGGGTTTGCGTATAACGATAGCAAGATTGGGTGGGATGATGGTGAGCAGCAGAAGAAAGATACCGACCATCTCGGATATATGAAGCGAGTGATTGTCGTAGAAGTAGTAACCAACCAGCACAGCGCCGATCACTGAGAGAGCAATGACGGTGGCGGCAAGATGTTTAGCCCAGGGCTTGCGATCAAAGGGGAGCATACCAAACCTCTTTGCTACGCCAGCAAATCTACTCTGCTGCACGGACGAGTTGCAAGAGAGGAAGATCGAATTCGATTAGGCGTTGCGAAAATGGCATTAGAGCGTCTCCTCATTCATACCTCCACCTTCCTGATCCGCTCGATTGGTAAGCTAGACCACTCTCTCGTTCATCGTTTAGCCAAGCCACTTGGGATTCGCGGCGGTGCCGTCGAAGTGCGGCGTGGTCTTGAACAGTTCGAATTTGCCGGTCATCGCAGCCTGCTGGGTGCGCGAGAGCAGGCTGGCCATCTCGGTTTGGGACATAGGCTTGAAGGTCTTTGCAGCGTTCAGGGCCTGGTCGAGAATCTCGGGTTTGTCTATACCGGTGATCACGACGGAGACCTTTTGGGATAGTCCGTAGTGTAGAGCCTCAATGGGTTCAACGGTCTTCGAGTCGAGGATGAAGTGATCGCCGAAGGTCTTCATAGCGAGTACGCCGGTGCCTGCATTTTGTGCAACAGGTATCACCTCGTTGGTAAAGGAGCGGAAGTGCGCATCCATCACGTTGACGGGCATCTGAACGGTGTCGAAGTGGAAACCGTGTTTCTGGGCGGTCTCGAACATGCGGAGGTGCACGGCGGGGTCTTTGTGGCCAGTGAAGCCGATGTAACGGATCTTGCCCGCCTGCTTT
The DNA here is from genome assembly GCA_964247945.1 of uncultured Acidobacteriaceae bacterium. GTDB lineage: Bacteria > Acidobacteriota > Terriglobia > Terriglobales > Acidobacteriaceae > Edaphobacter. The sequence continues at coordinate 1,539 of CAXTWP010000426.1, forward strand.
GCGGCCATCGCGCCCTCGATCGCACCGCCCTCGGCGAAGATGCGGTCGGGGTCTTCGAGGCGGATGCATTCGTGAAATTGGACGAGGTCGATTGTATCTGTGCGGAGACGGCCCAGAGACTGCTCAAGCTGCTTGGTGTACTCGGACTTGGTGCGGCCGTCGATCTTTGTCATCAGGAACACCTTATCGCGGTAGCCGTTGCGGAGGGCCTCGCCCATGCGCACCTCGCTGATGCCGTCGTTGTAGTCCCAGCAGTTGTCCATAAAGGTGATGCCGCGGTCGATGGCGGACTTGATGAGGGTGTAGGAGTCCTGCGGGTTGTCCTGCTTGCCAATGTGGTAGCCGCCCATGCCGATGGCGGACACGGTCTCGCCGGTGGTGCCGAGTTGGCGATACACCATGTCGGGAGACTGGGGCCGCTTGGTGGGCGAGAGGCCGGACTGTGCTTCGGCGATTGCTGGGGTGGCTCCGGTGGCGGCGGTCAGGCTGGCGGCGGTAGCGGCTTTGAGGAAGTCTCTGCGTTCCATGGGCTCTCCTATGTTTGCGGTTGGATGCGGGGAGCAGGCCCGCGGCTACCTGTGAGCGGCGCGGGCGATAAGGGTGGCGGTGTAGGCAGCCCCGAAGCCGTTATCGATGTTGACGACGCAGACATTGGGGGAGCAAGAGTTCAACATGCCGAGAAGGGCGGTGGCCCCCGCGAACGAAGCACCGTAGCCTACGCTGGTAGGCACGGCGATGACGGGGACGCCGACCAGGCCGCCCACAACTGAAGGGAGAGCGCCTTCCATGCCGGCGCAGACGATGACCGCGTCGGCTTGGTGGAGCGATTCGCGGTGGGCGAGCAGGCGATGGAGGCCGGCGACGCCGACATCGTACAGACGGAAGACGCGGGAGCCGAAGGCCTCAGCCGTTACGGCGGCTTCCTCGGCGACGGAGAGGTCGCTGGTCCCGGCGCAGAGGACGGCAATGCAGGGAGGAGGGGCGAGGGACGAGGGACCAGGGACCTGGACGATGATTCTGGCTGTGTCGTGGTAGGTGGCGGTGGGGGTTTGGGTCTGGACGGCGCTGAAATGGTCGGGTGTGGCGCGGGTGGCTAGCACGGCGACGCCGCTGGCGGC
>CAXTWP010000427.1:0-2650 GCA_964247945.1 uncultured Acidobacteriaceae bacterium
TTCTTGCCGTGATACATATAGCTGCGCACGTCGGCGAAGGTGGCCTCTGCTTTTGCATGCTGACGCGCGAACGGCTGCGACCAGAGAAAATGATCGGCGGCCTTCAGGCGCAGATCGGCCAAGGTCTTGTTGTTGGCCTGGCGCATCTCCGTGTTGACCTTTACAAAGCGCGCGATCGGGTCGCCCGTGCCGTTCGGATCAAGTTCGCGAACGACCTTCTGCAGGAACTCGTCGGATACCTGGATCTCGTGCTGGGTATACACGGGCTGTTCCCGCTTGGGAAAAAAGACGGTCAGCGGCGCGGCCGCGTCGTTGCCGGTGCCGTTCGAAACGTAGACCACTGGCGTCGTACCGGCGGGCATGTTCCAGGCGAAGGCGTACAGCGAGAAAAGGCCCGGCTTGCCGCCAGGCATCGGCCAGGCTCGAAAGGTCTGATCGCCCACCTGGACGCCGGCCGCCGTGTAGTTTCCGGTGACGTTCATGGTCGCGAGATCCGCCATGCCAAGGTACAGGTAGTGCTGGTCCGAATCCGCGACGACCGTAGGCGGCTGTGTGATCACGTTGACCTGCCGCTCCCATCGCGTCGTACCGTGAAAGAGGCCGCCGGATTCAGCCTCGATCACCAGACGAGCAGGCCCGTCACGTAGTTGAGGCGTGGTCTTGACGCCCGCTTCGAAGTGGAAGGTGGTGTCGGCGTCTTTCGAACCGGCGGGGGTCTGCCATGCCGGGTAACGCGCGCCGTTCTGCTCCAGGGTAGCGGTCAGCTTGCTGACGCCGCGGGGGGCGTGGACGTGGACAGCGATGGGCGTGGCTTGACCGATAGCGGTTATCGATGCGGGCACATCGAGCGAGGGCCTGCTACAGCCGGCAAGCCCTGCGCACAGTAAGAAGAACAGAAAACTTGCGGCAAGATTTGGTGAGCGCACCTTCAAATTCTAGCCGAGTGTGCGCCGGTTGGCCCGAGCCTCACTGCTGCGCTGATGCCATCCAGTCGCGGCGGCCTGCGTCGTTACCGTTCCCTTCGACAGCCACTCAAAAATCTGTCATCCTCATCACAATGAACGCAGTACCATTGCACCGGCCATGGCTCCGCCTCGCCTTTGCCCTCACCCTCTTCAACGCCGCTGCGCTCGCCCAGGCTCCCGTACCAGCCAAGCTCCGCGTCTACTTCATCGACGTGGAAGGCGGCCAGGCCACGCTCTTCATCACCCCCACCAACCAATCGTTACTCGTAGACACCGGCTGGCCCGGCAACAATGGCCGCGACGCCAACCGCATCGCAGCCGCCGCCCATGACGCCGGCATTAGCAGGATCGACTACGTGCTGCTCACCCACTACCACGACGACCACGTCGGCGGCGTCCCCCAGCTGGTCGCCGCCATCCCGGTCGGCGCCTTCATCGATCACGGCCCCAACCGCGAGCTCGACCACGGCATCACCGAGCACGGCTACGCGGCGTACCAGGAGGTCCTCGCCACCGGCAAGTACCAGCACATCACCGTCAAACCCGGCAACGCCCTCCCCCTTACCGGCCTCACCGCCACCGTCCTCAGCGCCGACGGCAACCTCATCGACCACGCACTCCCCGGCGCAGGCCAGCCTAGTCCCTTCTGCGACGCCTCCCCCATGAAACCCGCCGATCAGACCGAGAATGCTCGCTCGCTCGGCATCCACATCGCCTTTGGCAAACTGAAGCTCCTCGACCTCGGCGACCTCACCTGGGACAAGGAGCGCGACCTGGTATGCCCCGCCAACAAGCTCGGTCCGGTCGACATTTATATCGTTTCCCACCACGGCTGGTACCAAAGCTCCAGCCCGGCGCTGGTCGACGCGCTCCACGCCCGCGTCGCCATCATGGACAACGGCGAAAAGAAGGGCGGGTCTACACCCACATTTGAGACGCTCGCCCATGCGCCGGGTATTGAAGCCGTCTGGCAGCTCCACGCCTCAGCCGAGGCTGGCGCGCTCAATCGCGCCCCCGAGTACATCGCCAACCCGCTCGGCAGCGACTCCGGAAACTTTATTGAACTGACCGCTAACCCCGACGGAAGCTTCGACCTCCGCAACAGTCGCACCGGCTCGACCAAACACTACGCAGCGCTCCCTCACCCATAAGGGTAGAGCGAGCCCCCGCCGAGAACGGCATCACCAGCGGTGCTACCTTTAACCTCTGATGAGTCACGATCTTCCTAAAGCCTATGACCCCTCCGCCATCGAAGAGAAGTGGGCGGAGTTCTGGGTCCGCGAGCGCCTCTTCGACGTGCCCACGCCCGAGGGCTCCGCGGCCGGCACCACCCGGCCCTTCGTCCAGCTCCTTCCCCCGCCCAACGTCACCGGCCGCCTCCACATGGGCCACATGCTCAACCAGACGGAGATGGACATCCTCACCCGCTGGCGCCGCATGTCCGGCGACACCGCCGTCTGGGTCCCCGGCACCGACCACGCCGGCATCGCCACCCAGATGATGGTCGAGCGTCAACTCACCGCCGAGGGCACTTGCCGCAAGCAGCTCGGCCGCGAAGGCTTCGTCGATCGTGTCTGGCAGTGGAAGCACCTCTACGGCACCGCCGTTCTCGACCAGATGAAGCGCCTCGGAGTCTCCGTCGACTGGTCCCGCGAATACTTCACCATGGACGAGCGCCTCTCACC
>CAXTWP010000428.1:0-1893 GCA_964247945.1 uncultured Acidobacteriaceae bacterium
CTATCGTGCTCTTCATGGACGCCCGTCGTGTCGCGACCTATGCCTTCCTGGTCACGCTAGCGCTCCTGGCCTCTTTGTCAACCGCAACATTTTACTGGAGTCTGCTGCCGGAAAATAAGGTCGCCATCTTCTACCGCATGGGCCATCTCACCGCCGGCGTCTCGCCGCAGCTGCCCGTGCTCTTCCTGCTGGCCGGCATGTACCTGTGGAGCTGGCAGGCCATGGCCGGCAACGCCATGCTGCGCTGCGGCAAGCCGACGCTGCCGCGTCTCTGCGGCCCCAACCGCACCTTCGGCTGGGTGGAGCAGCTGCGCAAGCGCTGGCTCGGCCGGCCGCTCACCACCGAGGAGTCCGGCTGGCGCTGTCTCAGCAAATCCAAGTACCGCATCAGTCACGAGATGGGCAAACGCATCGCCAACATGGCCAGCCCGGTCTCGCTTGAGCCTGAAGTGATCGGCCTTCCGCTCGCGCTCGCTGCCGCATCCTGGGTCTGCTTCCACCGCGACGTGCCGCTGCTCACCGTCGAAAGCCACCCCTTCGCCGTCTGCCTCAATCTCGCGCTGCTCGTCTCGTTCTTCCTCACCGCATCCGAGGCGGCGCGACTCTTCTGGACCTGGCGCGAGTTCAAGCGCATGTTGACCGAACTGAGCCGCCTACGCCTCCGCCGCACCTTCGCCAAAATCCGAGCCGTCGACGCCAACTCCCTCTGGAGCGTCAGCGGCAACGTGAACCGCGTCCAGTATCTTTTCTTCTCGCAGCAGCTCGACGCCGTCATTCGCCTCGCCCATGTCTCCGGCTTGGCCAGCGTGCACGAGGCCTCGCGCTGCGGCCGCGCCTTTGCCTCCGAGAACGCCAGCCGCCTCAGCAACGGCCCCCAGTGGGAGCATCCCGTCCTCCATCCCGAAACCAGCGAACCCGTCGACATCCGCATGACGTTCGCCGACACCACCGCCGATGTCTTCAACCAGATCCTCTGGCCCGCCTGGCGAAAGGAAACCACCTCGCTCAGCCTTGAAAACTGCGCCGCCACCCCTGACGACAAGGAACGCAACGTCTTCGACATGGAACTCAGCAAGGACGAGACCGTCCGCACCGCGGAAGAGTTCGTCTGCTTCCAGTACATGGCCTTCATCCAGAACATCCTCGCCCGCATGAGGACCATGACCATGTCGATGGTCTTCCTCTTCCTCGGCGTCTGCTTCGCCATCTCCTTCTATCCGTTCGTCCCGCGCACGCAGATCAGCCTATGGATGCTCGCCGATCTCGTACTGATCGGCTCGGCGGTCATCTACGTCTACGCCGGCATGGAGCGCGACGAAACCCTCAGCTACATCGCCAACACCCGCCCCGGCCACCTCAGCGGCGAGTTCTGGATCAAGACCCTCGGCTTCCTCGCCGGACCGCTCATCGGCCTGCTCACAACGCAGTTCCCCTCGATCGCGGAGTCGGTTCTGGGTTGGCTCCAGCCCGGCCTCGACGCTATTAAGTAAGTCGAATCGCGCCTTTGGGGGCAACCCTCGCGCTTTCCCTGTCGCCGGGGAGCGCCGCATGATTTATAGTTCGAGACTCAACAGAAAACCAGCAACAGGAGCCTCGTCTTGAGAGCCAGGCCGTCCTCGCTTCTCGTTAGAATGCCATCGCTACTTCGTGCGCTAAGCGTCTGCCTTGGGTGCTCCATGTGCGGACTCAATGTCCGCGCCCAGGCCCCCGCCGCCGAGCCGCGTCCCGCAGCCCAGACGCAATCCGACAACAGTCCCAACTTCGGCCTGGACCAGGTCAGTAAAAAAATCGACGACCTGCTCTGGTACGAAAAGCTAGGCGACATCGCCGAAATCGATAAATCCGAGTACACCGGCCCCGCCAACCCGCACATCAAGAACAAGAAACTGCCCG
>CAXTWP010000428.1:1903-2626 GCA_964247945.1 uncultured Acidobacteriaceae bacterium
CTCCACGCCTACACCTTCATCCCCAAAACCCTCGACCGCTCCCGCAAACAGCCGCTCATCGTCTTCGTCCATCAGGGTGTCCACGCCAGCCTCGACACCTCCATCGACGCGCACCTGGTACGGGAGCTGGTCGAACAGGGCTACACCATCGTCGCCACCGACTACCGCGGCAGCACCGGCTACGGCCGCGGCTTCTACGAGGACATCGACTACGGCGGCCTCGAGGTTGATGATGTCTACCTCGGCATGAAGTGGATGCTCGACCGCTACAGCTTTCTCGACCCAAAGCGCGTCGGCATCGTCGGCTGGAGCCATGGCGGCCTCATCACCCTGATGAACATCTTCGCGCACCCCAGGGACTACGCCGTCGCCTACGCCGGCGTCCCCGTCAGCGACCTCATCGCGCGCCTGGGCTACGAGCCCGACGCCTATCGCCAACTCTACTCCGCGCCCTACCACCTCGGCGAGAGCGTCCACGACGACATCGAGGAGTACCGCAAGCGCTCACCCGTCAACCACGCCAAGGAGCTGGCCACGCCGCTGCTGCTCCACACCAACACCAACGACGAGGATGTCAACTATCTCGAAGTGGAGCACCTCATCCAGGCCTTCAAGGCCGAGGGCAAAAAGTTCGAGTACAAGGTCTACGAGAACGCCCCCGGCGGCCACTACTTCAACCGCATGGACACGCCGCTCGCGCTCGAATCGCGGCATGAGGTCTAT
>CAXTWP010000429.1:0-2595 GCA_964247945.1 uncultured Acidobacteriaceae bacterium
CTACACACGCTCGCGCAACCTCCACCGCGTAGCCGCACAGTATTCAAGCCCCGCGCTTGAGGCCGACGCCATCCACTTCGGCACCGATATGTGGTCGTCCTTCGCGGTTCTGCTAGGCCTCGCCGCCACCTTTGCGGGCGAACGCTTCCATATTCCGCAACTCGAACTCGCCGACCCCATCGCCGCCATCGCCGTCTCCGGCATCATTCTGCGCGTCACCTGGCGGCTAGCCCGCGAGACCATCGACGCTCTTTTGGATGCCACGCCGACCGAGACCCGCGCCCAACTCCGCCGCAACCTCATCCGCGACCTCCGCGCCATCGACGGCGTCCTTTCCATCGACCGCGTCCGTACACGACGTTCCGGCTCAGATTATTTCGCTGACCTCACGCTGGGAATGCCCCGTAACCTGACTTTTCAACGATCGGAGCAGATCACCTTGGCTGCCACTGAGTCGGTTCGCAGACATCTGCCGGGTGCCGATGTTGTGATTCATTCCGTGCCTACGGCTTCGCTTGCGGAATCGGTCCACGATCGTATTCGTGCCGTAGCCGCTCGATCCAACCTCGCCATTCATGATGTAACGGTTCAACAATACGGCGGCAATCTGCACGTGGAGCAGCACTTAGAGGTTGAGGAGACACTCTCCCTGCGTGCCGCCCACGAACTTGTGACCCAGTTGGAGGCAGAGATCCGCCGCGAGATCCCCGCCGTCACGACCATCCTGACCCACATCGAGAGTGAGCCCGCCACCATCGAAAGTCCCGCTACGGTCGAGAGCGATCGCCTGCTCGCGCACCGCCTCCGCAATGTCGCCGGGGCCTTCCCCGAAATCCTCGACATTCACGATGTGCTCGTCACCCACACCACCAGCAACGGCCAGGAACGCATCCAGGTCAACTGCCACTGCACTCTGCCCGACGCTCTCCCCATGGCCCGCGTCCACGCCGTCATCACCGCCCTCGAAGGTGCCTTCAAGCTCGACGCCCCCGAAGTCGCCCGTCTGCTCATCCACCCTGAACCGGCCACCGACAACCGCAGGTAAAGGCTGCCCTTGACCGCCGCAACGTGTAAGGGACGTGGATGTTGAGTGCGCGGCGTAGAAGTCGCGACTGCTGCACGTGAGTAAGGATGTGGTCTTTCTGCTGCGCGGCGGCAAGAACTTCGGCGTCCGGAGCTTCAGTCGGGTTGCTGACGCAGAATAGCGCCAGCTCGGCACTCTCCGCCGCGAGAGGAACGATGGTGCAGCGGGCAATGACCCCCGTAGAACGAATAACTCAATCTTGCGGCTGGCTGCGCCTTCGCAAACTGTGTTCAAGACTCATCTTTTTTGCGCGAAATTAGATACCAGTCTTACGATGTGCATGTAAGGAGAAGTACCGGATAGCGAGTGTTGCGGGCAGGATCAAGCCATCTACGCCGCAAACAACCTCTCGAATCATTGTCGCTGACGGAAAGATAGGTGAACGTGGCACCCTCGCGGACGAATCGATTCCTGGATGTCCTGCCGGACGGCGTAAAGGCTTCCATCTTTCCTCTGTGCGAAACCGTCGCCTTGCCAGTCAACACCGTGCTCTTTGAGGCGCAGTACCCGCCGCGCTTCGTCCACTTTCTCACCTCAGGCATCGCCTCCGTCATCATGCAGCTTGCAAATGGGGACGCGGTGGAGGTCGGTCTCGTCGGACGCGAGGGCGTCGTCGAGTCTCTCCATCTGCTCGGTCCCCAGATCGGTCCCATGCGCTGCTTCATACAGATTCCCGGCACAGCTCTCCGCATGCGGTTCAAGGTATTCGAGCAGCTTTTCGAAGGGAACCCGGCGCTCCGCAAGCTTGTCCTCCGCTATGTCCAGTACAGCGCGCTCGTCGTGAGCCAGATCGCCGTTTGCAACCGGCTGCACCCTGTGGAGGAACGGCTTGCCCGCTGGCTTCTGATGGCCCAGGACAAGGTGGGCAGCGCGGATCTTGAACTCACCCAGGAGTTTCTTGCTCAGATGCTCGGCTCCCGGCGCTCCACCGTAACGACCACCGCCGGGATGCTGCAGCGTGCGGGCTTGATCAAACATATTCGCGGCCATGTTCAAATCCTGGACCGTGCCGGCCTGGAAGACACGTCCTGCGAATGCTATGCCGTCGTGCAAACGCTTCTTAAGAACCTCTACACCTGAACCCTTGTTGCCCACAGCGTCGCGCTACACTGACGGCAGCCCATGAAGCGCGTGCTGAACCTCATCCTCGGTGGCCTGGCGATGCTTGCCGTCGCGCTGGCCTTCGCCTTCGCTACGATGCGGTTCGCGATCCACGGCACCCAGGTGGAGGTGCCGAACCTGGCCGGCCTGACCGCCTCCGACGCGCAGGACCGGCTGGACGGGCGCGGCTTGAACCTCGTGATCGTCAGCCGTTTCTACTCGACCACGGTGCCGGCGGGCCACGTCATCTCCCAGGTGCCCGCCCCCGGCGTCATCGTTCGGCGGGAGTGGGAGGTACGCGCGATCGAGAGCCTCGGCCCGCAGAAGGTCTCCATCCCCGACGTGCGCGGGATGCCCGAGCGGCCCGCCGCCATCACCATCCGGCGGCTGTCGCTCGACCTGGGCACGGT
>CAXTWP010000430.1:0-1494 GCA_964247945.1 uncultured Acidobacteriaceae bacterium
ATCCATGCCCGAGCCGTCCTTCACGCTTTGGAGAGCCTGGTTGAGCGTGGTGACTTCGTTCCGAATGCGCTGCAGGCGCTCTGGGAGTTCCGCCGGTGCGACGGACTTGTAGAGCGTTTCGTAGTTGGTCTTGATGCTGTCCTTCAGGCCCGAGAAGTTCTTGTCGCTGAAGAGCGCGCTCAGGTCGATCGGCTTCTGACTCTCATACGCGAACTTCTGCCGAAGCGAGGCGACGTGCCCCTGCGTAGCGTCCAACGTCTGCTCCAACGATCGCTCGATCGCGTCCGAGTTGGACTGCAACTGCTTGGCGACGGTGAGGTCCACTTCCCCGAGACTGGTGAGCGCGCCTTTCAGCTCGACGATGTTCTGGATTGCATCGAGGGCTTTGGCACCCATTTCGAACAGGGCCGTGCCAAGCGCCACAGCACCGATGACCGGAAAGGCCGTCTGCAGCAGAGCCTCCATACCGGGAAGCATGGATAGAAAGCGTTCTCCGGCCCGCATGTTTTGATCGAAGTCGCCTCGCAGGGCACGGAGGGCGGCGCTGGCGGCGGCCATGTGCGGCACGCCGCCTTCGATCTCAGATCCCAGCCGGCCGAAGGACTCGCTACCGCTCCTTGCCTCCTCCGACGTCAGCCTCATTTGCTCGCGAACCTGCTCGAGCGCGGCCTTCGTGGTCGACGGATCGGCCGAGATCTGGATGACGATGCCGCGTGCCACTAGGCCAACCCTGCTTTCTTCATGCGCCGCCTCAGCTTCTTCAGGTCGCGCTCCGCCTCGGCCTCACGGCTGGCGACGTCGTTGGCCTCCTCGCCCAGCAGCTGCGCGGCGGTGACGCGTTCGCCGGTCTGCGCCGAGAGAAGATAGCTCATCCATTGCGCCTGCTCGCGCAACCGCACCTCGCGCTCGGCGAAGTACCCTTGACGGGCGAGGTTGAACTCCTTTACCGTCGCTTGCCAGAACTGCGCTTGGCTCCAGCCGAGGACCGCGTACGCGAAGCGCTGCGCTTCATTGCAGTCGAAACCTTCGTCGGGCCGGGTGACGGCGCGGCTGCGGGAGCGACGGCCGGCCCTGCCGCTACGCCGTCCGCCGGTGCTTTTCCCGGCTGTGCCGGCGTGCTCGTGGCTCCGACGACCGCGTACACCACACTCTCGAAGATCGCCCGATAGTTCCATGGCCGCAGGAAGTCTTGTGCCTGCTTCGGCGAGAGCGTTTCACCGTGGGCTTCCGCGTCTGCCTGCAAGCCGGCGAACAGGAAGTAGGCCAGGGCGTCCATGCTCGCGAGTTCGAGGACGCTGTCGTCCTTCACTCGATAGAGTTCGAGGAGGAACTTCGGCCCGTAGCGCTGGATCAGCAGCCAGGTGGCGGCCATGTCGAAGAAGAGGATGCGGGGACGGTCGAGGTCGACGGGGATGGCACCGCGCTGCAGAGTGAGATCAGCCATGCCGAGGTGTGTAGGCGCGGGCGGCGGATTGTGTCAAAACAGCGAAGCCG
>CAXTWP010000430.1:1504-2141 GCA_964247945.1 uncultured Acidobacteriaceae bacterium
GCCGCCCAGAGGCGGCCTCGTGTGCTCTGGCGTTTGTCCGCCGGGTCTCCTCTCCTCGGGGTTAGTCCTCGGCGGTTTCGCCGGTGACGGTGTTCGGGTTGGCGACCGGCGTCACCTGCGTGGCGATGTTGAGCGGCCCGGTACCCTTTAGCGACACATCCAGGCCGACGACCTTGCCCATGCCGCTCGCGATGGTGATGCCGTCCACGTAGGCGAGACCGTTGAATGCGGCGCGCCCGGTGGCGATGGTCGGGAAGAAGTTCCACTGCTGCGGCTGCTGTGGAGTCTGGATGGTGGCCAGGATGTAGGTCGACTGCGACGTGTCGCCGTCGATGAACATGTATTTCGCCTTCACCGACCAGCTGGCCGTCGAGCCCAGAGAGGACTCATACGTCGAGTTGTCGGTGGTGGTGGCATCGGCCGTCTTGCGCTTCCAGTCAATGGTCCACTCGGCCAGGCCGATGACCTGGGTTTCCGAGCCGGTCGAGCCGACGGAGGTCTGCGCGAGATCGCCGGTCAGCTTTTGCGGGGGCGGGCCGGCAGCCTGAACGCTGGCAAGTGTCTCGTCGAATCCGGCGGTGACGCTTGCATGGATCGCCGTGATGAGGCAGGTCTCAGGATCGCGCTCGACGACGGA
>CAXTWP010000430.1:2151-2590 GCA_964247945.1 uncultured Acidobacteriaceae bacterium
GCCCAGCTCGGTGACCAGCGCGAGGATGTCCTCGCCGGTGACCTCGCGCGGCGCGGCCTGAGTGGCCGAGGCGGCGAGCGAGAGGCCGACGGTTGCCGCGGCGAGGGCGCCCAGGATCTGGTTCTGGAAGCGCCGCGGCGCGCCCGTGAGCTCGCCGGCAGCTTGGAGATCGACGGTTTCCGCATGGTCGCGTAGCGCGCGAACCAGCTTGTCGATGTGAATAGCCGCGACGCCGTAAGAGCTCTCGTCGATCTCGATCTCGGTGACTTTCTCATAGGTGGTGAGTTTCATGCTGCTCCTCTCGGGATCAGAAGCCCCGGACGCTGGGATCGATGTTGGAGGTCGAGTACTCGGCCTCATAGGTGGCGACGACGACGACAAGCTGCTGCTCGGCCTTCTCCATCTCCCACTTGCGGCCGATCAGGCGGAGGATCCGCAC
>CAXTWP010000431.1:0-2586 GCA_964247945.1 uncultured Acidobacteriaceae bacterium
TGCCCACGCGGTCCAGCAGGCAGATCAGCGGCAGCTGCGCAAATCCGTACGCCAACGAGAAGGCAGAGAGCAGCAGCCCCATCTGCGCGCCGCTCAGGTGCATCTCCGCTCGGATCGTAGTGTTCGCCACCGAGAGCGACGCCCGGTCAAGGAAGTTCACCACGCCCGCCCCGAACAGCAGAGCGAGCGTGATCGTTCGGTGGCTCCGCAGGGTGCGCTCCTGAATGATACTGTTTGTCCTCTTTTCTTCTTCTATTCTCTCGAAGCACTGCCAGCCTTTATACCGCACGTGCCCGCACAGTCTTCGGCCATGTACTATGGTTTTCGCACATCGGCGAAGCACCGTTTCGGGTACCCGAGCGGGAAAGAGAGAAGGTATGGCCAGTTTCGATCGCAGGGTGTTTCTACGTGGCGCGGGTCTCGCCGCAGCCGGCGCAGCGGCCGGCAATCTCCATCTGCTCGCCGCACCGCTCCAAGAGCAAACCGCGCGCGGTGCCAACGACAGCATTCAGCTCGCCCTCATCGGTGCCGGCATCCAAGGCCAGGGCGACACCCGCGTCGCGCTGCAAGTCCCCGGCGTCAGGCTCGTCGCCGTCGCCGACTGCTACGACGGCCGCCTCGCCCACGCCAAGGAGCTCTGGGGCCAGGACCTCTTCACCACCCGCGACTATCGCGAGATCCTCGCCCGCAAGGATGTCGACGCCGTCCTGATCGCCACCCCCGACCACTGGCACAAGCAGGCCGCCATCGACAGCATGAACGCCGGCAAGGATGTCTACTGCGAAAAGCCGATGATCCACCTCTACACCGACGGCCACGCGATGATCGACACTGCCGCGAAGACCAACCGCATCCTCCAGATCGGCAGCCAGCGCGTCAGTTCCATCGTCTACGCCAAGGCCAAAGAGCTGCTCGCGGCCGGAGCCATCGGCGACTTGAACCTGGTGGCGGCGCATTGGGATCGCAGCTCCTCGCAGGGCGCCTGGAACTACACGGTACCGCCCGACGCCGGCCCCGAGACCTGCGACTGGCCTCGCTTCCTCGGAACCGCGCCCAAGATCCCCTGGAACGCCGAGCGCTTCTTCCAGTGGCGCAAGTGGCACGACTACGGCTCGGGCGTCGCGGGCGACCTCTTCGTCCATCTTTTCAGCGGCACCCACTTCATCACCGGCTCCCACGGCCCTACCCGCGGCATGGCCACCGGCGGGCTGCGGTACTGGAAGGACGGCCGAGACGTGGACGACGTCATGCTCGCCCTCTTTGACTATCCCCAGGGCTTCAACCTCAGCCTGAGAGTCAACTTCATCGCCGGCGGCGACGACAACGAAGCTTTCCTCTTCACCGGCTCCGAGGGCACCATGGAGATCGCGGGCGGCGCGCTCACCGTCACCCGCTCCGCGCAGCCGAATGAGCCCGGCTACACCATCCAGACCTACACCGACGCCATCCAGAAGCGCACCCTCGAAGCCTACAACCAAAAGTATCCGTCGCAGCACCCCGCCGGCGCGCCGCCGATGACCTCCGAAAAGTTTGCCGCCCCCCGCGGCTACAGCGACAGCTACGACCACTTCCATAACTTCTTCGACGCCGTCCGCAGCCGCCGTCCCGTCGTCGAGGACGGCGTGTTCGGCCTCCGCGCCGCAGGGGCCGCGCTCCTCAGCAACGTCAGCATCGAACGCAACAGCGTCGTCCAGTGGGACCCGGAGGACATGAACCTTGCCAAAGCCTAAGTTCCGCTTGCTGAAACCATTCGCCGCCCTGCTGCTCACTCTCTTCGGCGCACCGGTCTTCGGCCAGACCTCTGCTGGAATACCCATCCGCGTCGCCATCGTCGGCCTCGTCCACGGCCATGTCCAAGGCTTCCTCCACGCACTTCCCAATAACTCTACCGCTACCCTCGTCGCCGTCGTCGAGCCGGACACCGCCTTGGCCGCAAAGTACCGCAGCCATTACCACCTCGACCAGGCGCTCTTCTACACCGATCTTGAGACGATGCTCACCGCGCAGCGCCCTGACGCGGTGCTGGTCTACACCACGATTGGCGACCACCGCAAGGTCATCGAAGCAGCCGCCGCTCACGGCATCTCCTCCATGGTCGAGAAGCCGCTCTCGACCACCATGGACGACGCGCTCGCCATCCGTGCCGCCGCCCGCGCCCACCACGTCCAGGTCCTCGTCAACTACGAGACCACCTGGTACTCTTCGAACGCCGACGCCCTCGCCCAGGTGCGCGACGGCAAGCTCGGCGAAGTCCGCAAAGTCGTCGGCCACGACGGCCACGAAGGCCCCGCCGAGATCGGCGTCGGCCCCGAGTGGCTCCCCTGGCTCACCGACCCCGCCCGCAACGGCGCGGGCGCGCTCTTCGACTTCGGCTGCTACGGCGCGGACCTCCTTACCGTCATGATGCGCGGCGACGCGCCCCTCAGCGTCACCGCCGTCACCCAGACCGACAAGCCGGTCCTCTACCCGCACGTCGACGACGACGCGACCGTCATCCTCCGCTACCCCAAGGCCCAGGCCGTCCTTATGCCATCGTGGGACTGGAGCTTCGCCCGCAAGGACATGGAGGTCTACGGCGTCACCGGC
>CAXTWP010000432.1:0-2570 GCA_964247945.1 uncultured Acidobacteriaceae bacterium
TTTCATTTGTCTGGCCGAACGATCCGGCGGTAGCCGAAAGGTCAAGCTCGCGATCCGATTCAAAACCAGTGCGGGGAACGACATTGAACACGCCATAGGTGCGATCACCGTATTCAGCCGAGTAGCCGCCGCGATCGACTTCAATGGTGTCGATATCCTCGGGATCGATTTGCGGCCCGACGTTGCTGGCGATGTTGGTATTGGGTATGGGCACCCCGTCAAGCGCCCAGGTGACTTGGTGGCCGCCGCGGACATGCAGTTGGTCATGAGTCATATACGCACCGGGAACAAAGTCGGTGATCATGCGCAGGCTGTTGGTGAGGTCGGCGCCGGGCGTGTTCCGGATGTCGGCCTTTGTGACGGTCGTGGTGGGCGCCACAGTTTGAGAATCGACGGTGTCGGCGGATTCTTTCACGGTGACGCTTTCGGCGCGCTCGCCTAAACGTAGCTGGATGTGAAGAACGGGGGCCGTGCCGGAGTTCACCAGGATGGCTTCGCGCTCCGTGACGAATCCGTCGTGAGCGGCAGTCAGCACGTACTCGCCGGCCGGGAGGGTGACGGTAAACTCGCCGTCCTGGTCGGTTGCTTGTTCATGCTGCTCCTCAGAGCCGGTGGCGTGGATAGTAATCTGAGTGCCCGGAACCGGGCGATGACTGGGATCGTGAACGATCCCCCGGACAGTACCAAAGATCGTTGCCCACGCCGGCGCGCAGGCCAGCAGAGCGACACACAAAGTGCGCATCAGTCCTCACAAAAGTTGTTAACGGTCTAGGAGAGAAGGTTGACGTTGTGAGGAACAGGAGGGGCGCGCTTGGAACGGGAGCGATGCGAAGAGATTCGGCCGCGCGCTTCCGTCTGGGCTTGTCTCGCCGGGTGGCTGACCAGTGCGGCGCAGACGACGACGGCCGGACGCGGCCCTTGTAGTTGAATGGCCGGTGCAACCGAAGACGGGATTTGTCCGGGGCTGAAAGGACAACGTTCACGCAAAGCGGGACTTTGCGTGGAAGGTGCCTTCGCCAGCATGGAACAGGCGTGTTTGCCTGCGCGACGGCAACAGGCGGGTACTTCGGTGGCATGAGTGGCATCGCGCGCCGAAACCAGCTCTGTGAAGGGCGCGAAGCCGAACAAGAGCACGAGCAGTAAAGCTACGGAGCGAAGCACGGGTTCTTCATTCTAGCGCCTCGCTGCTGCGGGGCAAAGTATTCGCCGTTTTTATACTTTTATTCTCTTGCATAAAAATCGCTTCTAGGCTAAGTTGGGAGCATACAGCAGCTGGTGCGGGCTTCACCGAGCACAAAGCGGATGCTGTCTCGTGATATGAACCGGGTTAAAGCCGTCGTCTCAGTCGTCGCTGTTCGCAACAGCGTACTCAGCTAGGCGAGCCTTTCACGAGCGGAAACATCGAAGGGCCAGCCGGCTGAAACCAGGATGCCGGCGGGTCCTTTTTATTTTGCGTTGAGCGAGTAGGGAGAGAGTGCATTGCCCATGTCGTCGAGTCTGCAATCAGGCGCTAAAATCCTTCTGAACTGTTTAGTTCGCGAGAACGTAGACATCATCTTCGGTTATCCGGGCGGGGTGACGATTCCGCTTTACGACGCGCTGTATGATCATCCGATCCGGCACGTGCTGGTGAGGCATGAGCAGAACGCGGCGTTTGAAGCACAGGGGTATGCACGGGCAACGGGAAAAGTGGGCGTATGTTGCGCCACGTCGGGTCCGGGTGCGACGAACCTGGTAACGGGCCTGGTAGACGCGATGATGGATTCGATTCCGCTGGTGGCGATCACCGGCCAGGTCTCGAGCAAGCTGATGGGAACGGATGCGTTCCAGGAAGCCGACACCTTCGGCATCACTCGCTCTGCGACCAAGCATAACTTTCTGGTGAAGACGACGGCCGAGCTGCCGCAGGTGATTCACGAGGCGTTCTATCTGGCCGCTTCCGGGCGTCCGGGGCCGGTGCTCGTGGACATCACAAAAGACGCGTTTCAAGGGCAGTCACACTATGCGCCGGTAACTGAGATTCATCTGCCGGGCTACAAAGTTTACAGCGAAGGGCACGGCGGCCAGATTCGGCGGGCAGCGCAGATGATGTGGGAAGCCGAGCGGCCGTATGTGTATGCGGGCGGCGGGATCGTGCTCGGGAACGCCAGCGATGAATTGCGTTCACTGGTGGAAGCGCTGGATGTACCGACGGTTTGCACGTTGATGGCGCTTGGTGCATTACCGGCGGATCACCCGAACTTCATCAGCATGCCAGGAATGCACGGCAGCTATGCCGCCAACATGGGCATGTATCACGCCGATTTGCTGATCGCGCTGGGCACCCGGTTTGACGATCGGGTGACGGGCCGGCTGTCTGCCTTTGCGCCACATGCCAAGGTGATTCACGTGGACATCGATCCCGCGGAGATCAGCAAGAACCGCCTGGCGGACCTGCCCATTGTCGGCGACGTGAAGCGCGTGATTCCGAAGCTTCTGGCCGAGTTGAAAGAACTCGAGCCCAGCATGAAGGCAAAGAATGAAGGGCCGCGGCGAGCCTGGTCACAGCAGATTCGGGAGTGGAAGAGGGA
>CAXTWP010000433.1:0-2565 GCA_964247945.1 uncultured Acidobacteriaceae bacterium
GAGGGCCGCACCCACCCGCAAGCGCACCTCCTCACCCGCATCCCGCACCGATGCCGCCTTTGCCAAATATCCTCCGCGCCCCCCCGCCGGTCCACCGGAGGTCGTCGATCCCATCTGGCTCCTCAAGGCCGGCGGTGTTGCTCTCCTCGCCGCCTTCCTCTGCGGCTATCTGAGCCTTTGCTTTCTGTTCTACCAGGGCCAGTGGCAGCTCATCCTGCACCCGCGGCGGACGGACTCCCACCCCGACACCCTCGCCGGCGCACCGGTCGAGTTCCTCCGCTTCGGTCCCGACGAGTCCGCCGTCCCGCAGCGCACCGCCTGGGCCATCCCGGCCGCGCCTGGAGCGCGCTACGCCCAGCTGACCGTTCTCTTTCTTCCCTTGGGCGACGGCTCGCTCGCCGCCGCCCAACCCACCCGGGCGCTCCTGCACGAACTGGGCATCAACCTCTTCGCCATCGACTACCGCGGTTACGGCCAAAGCGCCGCCGTCCACCCCAGCCAGGCCCGCATGGCCGAAGACGCCGCCTCCGCCCTGCAATACCTCACCACCTCGCGCGGCATCGCTCCGGGCAAGATCGTCGTGTACGGCACCGGCCACGGAGCCAGCCTCGCCACGCGTCTCGCCGCCGAGCACCCCGACCTGCGCGGCCTGATCCTCGACACTCCTGCACCCGATCCGCTGACTACCGTCCTCGCTGACCCGCGTACCCGCTTCCTTCCCGTGCGCCTGCTGCTTCACGACCGCTTCCCGCTCGCCGAACTGCTCACCACCCTGAAGACCCCAAAGCTGCTCCTTAGCCTCAACTCCACCGACCACGCCTTTACGGACGCCGCCGAACCCAAACTCACCGTCACCCAGCCCCAGCCGCGCTCCGACGCCCTCTATACCCGGGCCGTCACCCGGTTTCTCGACCAGTATCTCGCCCCGTCAGCGCCCTAACAACGCCTGCTACTCTTGAGCAAGATTCGAATCCCATGACCAAGTGGCTCAACAACCTGCAACCCTGGGGCGTACTCCTGATGCGGCTCGTGCTCGGCACGGCCATGCTCTATAACGGCTGGGACAAGGTTGTTCCCCCTGGCGGCTTCCACGGCCATAACACCTTCTCCGCCGTCAACCACTTCAGCCGCTTCGTCGCCGGCCTCGGCCTGCCCTACTGGCTCGGCGCGGTCTCCGCATTTGCTGAGTTCATGGGCGGGTTCTGCCTCCTGCTCGGCCTATTCACCCGTTTCTTTGCGTTCCTGATCGCGATCAACATGTTTGTCGCGCTCATGACCGTCAATCTCCACCACGGCTACAACGGCTCCGCTTACACGCTGACGCTCATCACGCTCGCCGTTATGCTCCTGTTCACCGGTCCGGGTGCGTTGGCGCTCGATCGCAAGATGGGCCTAAGGTAAGGCGGCGCACCTCTGGGATCTGGCTTGCCAGGCCAAGGAGTGAAGGCCCCCGTTACTCTGGGGGCCTTACATATTGGGAAGGGGAGGGTTTTGCAGATAGGGGAAGCCGGAACCGAAGGAACTGAAAGCCCGGCACTTGCTTGGTACAGTGATTCAGACGCACTCCTAAACAAAAAGTTGTACCCGTTTTCAATATTTCTTTACGGAAAACAATAGTTTCGGCTGGGCGCTTGAACAGTAACCTCATCGGCCTTTCATCCAAGAACATTAACGTCGTCTTCCATACCGGTCCCGATGCCTTTACCGCCTGAAACCATCCCGCTCACCAACCTGCTCCATCGCACCTTCGGCTTCCCCGCCTTCCGCGCCAATCAGGAGACCGTCTGCCGCGCCGCCACGGACGGTCGCGACGTCCTCCTCGTCATGCCCACTGGAGCCGGTAAGTCCCTTTGTTATCAACTGCCTGCCATCGCACGGGCAGGCACCGCCCTCGTTATCTCCCCACTGATCGCCCTTATGGACGACCAGGCCGCCAAGCTCACAGCCGCCGGCCTGCGGGTCGCCCGCATCCACTCCGGCCTATCACGCGACGCCGCGCGCCAGGCCTGCCGCGACTACCTCGACGGCACCCTGCAATTCCTCTTCATCGCCCCCGAGCGGATGCGCGTTCCCGGCTTTCCGGAGATGCTCGCGCGCCGCAAGCCCTCGCTAATCGCCATCGACGAGGCCCACTGCATCTCCGCTTGGGGCCACGACTTCCGCCCCGACTACCGGACGTTAGGGGAGCATCTGCCGCTGCTGCGGCCCAGCCCCATCATCGCCCTGACCGCCACCGCCACGCCCACCGTGCAGCGCGACATCGTCGCCCAGCTCCAGCTTCGCGATCCCGCCCTCTTCATTCACGGCTTCCGCCGCGACAACCTCCACATCGAGGTGGTCGAGATGTCGAAGCCTCAACGCAACCCGTTTACGGTCAGCTTGTTAGCTAAACCTGAGAACCGCCCCGCCATCGTCTACTCCCCGTCGCGCAAGGCCGCCGAAGAGCTCGCCGCGCTGCTCGGGGGCAGGGCCGCCGCCTACCACGCCGGTCTTGACCCTGCCACCCGTGAGCGCGTCCAGAAACACTTTCAATCGGGACAATTGGAGGTGGTCGTCGCCACCATC
>CAXTWP010000434.1:0-2561 GCA_964247945.1 uncultured Acidobacteriaceae bacterium
GATGCAGCTCCACCTTCGGCAGCCCGCGCAGCCACTCCTTCGGTTCCACCTCTTCGGTTTGAGCTACAGCTCTGCGTGCCATCCCTTGAGTGTAGCGTCACGCGACATCCGGCCGCCGCTAGACTAAGTCGAGCCGACTAACCCGGAGGCTCAAAATGGAAACCGTCAACATGCACGAGGCCAAAACGCACCTCTCCCGCCTGGTAGAAAAGGCCCCGAAGGGAGAGCGCTTCATCATCGTCCGCGCGGGCAAGCCGCTGGTCAAAGTGGTAGCTCTCGACGCGCCCGAGCCCGTGGCGAAAAGCCGGTTCGGCTTTCTAAAGCGAATGATCACCGTTCCCGAGAGCAGGGCGGCCTTCAAGTCGATCGGCGCGGAAAGAGATCGACGACATGTTTTATGGGGATCATGAGTGAAACTGCTCCTTGACACGCACCTGTTGCTCTGGAGCTGCATGGCGGATCAACCTGGTTTAGAGCGGAAGGTGTCCACTGAGTTCACCGGTTTCGTTGAAGATATCGAGAACGAGCTGTACTACAGCGCTGTAAGCGTATGGGAGGTCGCGATCAAACAAAGCCGGGGGAGAACCGACTTTCAGGTTGATCCGCATACCTTTCGACGGGAGAGTCCAGGCGAACCGAACCGCGCATAAAGGAGGTATTCGTAATTGCCTTCCATGCCCCGTATAGGCGAGTCGATGATCGCCGTCTCCCGGCCGGCCAGCGACAGCACAGCCTCATGCACCCGGTCGATCGCCATCTGCCGCGCTGCTTGCTCTCGCACGATGCCCCCCTTTCCTACATGTTCGCGCCCGGCCTCAAACTGCGGCTTCACCAGGACCACCGCCTCGCCCGCCCAGCGCTGCCCGGGTTCGGCCAAGGCCTCTAACACCGCCGGTAGAACCAGAGTCGCCGAGATAAACGACACATCCATCGCCAGCAGCGTCACCGGCCCCGGACTCTCCGCCAGCAGCTCCCCCGGCGTCAGCAGCCGCGCATTGCAGCGTTCCCGCAGCGTCACACGCCGGTCCGTCCGCAGCTTCTCCGCGATCTGTCCGTACCCCGTGTCCACAGCCAGCACGGACCGCGCCCCATGCTGGAGCAGGCAATCGGTGAAGCCTCCGGTCGACGCGCCCACATCCGCGCAGCACCGCTGGGTCACGTCGATCCTGAAGTGGCTCAACGCGCGTTCTAACTTTAAACCGCCTCGGCTGACATACGGCACGTCGTTTCCAAGAAGACGCAACGCGGCGTCCTGCGAAATGGGCGTCCCCGGCTTATCGACGCGCTGCTCCGCCACTAGAACGCGGCCCGCAAGGATCAGCGCCTGCGCCCGCTCCCGCGATACCGCAAGCCCCCGCTCAACCAGCGCCTTGTCCAGACGGAGCTTCATTCGCGGCAGACTTTCAGCGTATTTGCGGCGGACGGCATTGTATTTAGCGTACAGCTTCGCGTAAGCCGAGCCGCTCGCGCCGGGAGCACCGCGAACAAGCATGGATAACGTACACTGACACTCGACTGGTGTAACGACATGGCGGTGTCTCGAAATGGAACAAACAGCGCGCAATAGGTACAGAGTCGGCGGAAACGATTGCGCAAGACCAATCTAGCGGGTTTTCAGGTGCGTGTATGTATAGAGACACGGGATTAAAGAACACGCCTTCCGGCTCGAATCAAGACGATTCGGTCCTGCTGGGGCTTGTTCAACGAGGGGACGAGCAAGCCATGGCGTCGATCTTCGACCGTTACTCGAAGGTGGTCTACTCCGTAGCTCTGCGTGTTTTACGCGATCCTTCGGCGGCGGAAGACGTGCTTCAGGAGATCTTCATGCAGATCTGGCGCAACCCGGACGGCTTTGTCGCAACGAGAGGAAGTCTCGGCGGCTGGCTGGCGGTTGTGTCCCGTAACCGTTCCATCGACGCGCTCCGCCGTCGCCGGCCCACCGACAACATCGACGAGATGCCGCTCGCCTCCTCCTATAACCTCGCCAACGAGGCAGAGACGCACTCCATGATGGAGAAGGCGCGATCCGCCATTCATCTCCTCCCCACCGAACAACGTAAGACTTTGGAGATGGCCTTCTTCGACGGGTTGACCCACTCCGAGATTGCCGAGATGACCGGCGACCCGCTCGGCACCGTAAAGACCCGCATTCGCAGCGCTCTGCTCACGCTGAGAAAGGCCTTTCAGGCATGACCGACACCCTCCATATCGAACCCGAGGATCTCGCGCTCCATGCCATGCGTCTGCTTACGCCGGAGCAGAGCGCGACGATTGAAGACCACCTCGCCACATGCAACAGCTGCCGCGCGGAGTTCCAGCAGGCGCTGGCCGATGTCGCCATAGTGGCCTTCAGCGTCAACCTTGAAGCACCCGGCGCCCACGTCCGAGAGCGACTCCTGGCCCAGGTAGGACGCAACCAGCGCGTTGTTCCGATCGATCGCTCCGCTTCCTCAGTTGCCGCCGACAGCAAAGAACTTAAGGAGCCACGAAAGTCAAGTGGCGTTCTGCCTTGGCTCGGCTGGGCTCTCGCCGCCGGTGTCACCTTCTTCGCGGTGAGCCAG
>CAXTWP010000435.1:0-2557 GCA_964247945.1 uncultured Acidobacteriaceae bacterium
TACTGATGGCCGTCAACTTCCAGAGCTGGCTCGATCCGTTGCTGATCCTGATGGCCTTGCCGGTTGCCTTCGCGGGCGTGCTCTGGATGCTTTTTCTCACCCGCACGACCTTCAATGTTCCCTCGCTGATGGGCGCCATCATGACTATTGGCGTGGCTACCGCAAACTCCATTCTGATGGTCGTGTTCGCCAACGATGAGCGCGCCGCCGGCAAGGACAGCCTGGAAGCGGCGATTAGTGCCGGTTACACGCGCTTAAGACCTGTGTGCATGACCGCGCTGGCGATGATCATCGGCATGTTGCCCATGGCGCTCGCGCTGGGCGAGGGCGGTGAGCAGAACGCGCCCCTTGGCCGCGCCGTCATCGGCGGCCTGCTGCTGGCGACGCTCGGCACCCTGTTCGTGGTGCCCATCATGTACTCCTGGCTACGCACGGCGGAGCCGAAAGACTACGACAAGGAGATCGACGAGGCCTACCACGAAGGCGATGCGGCCGCTCCGCAAGCCGGACAACAGCCCGGGCAGCCGCAGCCCGCATAGACCGAGAGACCATGAGCGACCAAGATCCAAGCCAGCAGAATCCGCTCCTCCACCGGCCCGAGAAGACCTACCTGGAAGACGAAGCCCTGCGCGCGATCGAAGAGCACCCCGACCGCCGCATGACTCGCGCCGAGTGGGAGCGCGAAGAGTCGCGCGCCCGCCAGGCCGCCCACAAGAAGCACCAGCAGGTCGCGCACGACCGCGAGGTCCAGCAGGCCCACGATCGCGAAAAAGCCAGGCACCGCACCCGGGAGCACCGCCCTTGCGGCAAGATCCTGCTCTGGGCAGGCGGCGGTTTGCTCCTTCTGCTGCTGATCTTCATCCTGGGCTATCTGCCCCACCGAGCCGAGCAGAAGAAAGCCGCGGCCGCCGCGAGGCAGCGTGAAGAGGAGCAGCCCGAGGTCGACGTGATCGAGGTCAAACGCTCCCGCGCACCCGGGGAATTGACCGTTCCCGGCACCACCTCCCCGCTCACCGAGGCATACCTTTACGCCCGCGCCAACGGATTCCTCAAGAAGCGTTACGCCGACATTGGCGACCATGTGCGTAAGGGCCAACTGCTTGCCCTGATCGACGCCCCCGACCTCGACCAGCAGGTCGACCAGGCCCGCGAGCAGCTCCGTCAGGCCGAAGCCCAGCAGGCGCAGCAGCAAGCTCAGCTTGACCTCAACCGCGTCACCTGGGAGCGCTGGCGGACGCTGGTCGCCAAAGGCGTCTTCTCCCGGCAGGACGGCGACCAACGCGAGGCGGATTACCTCGCCCAGCGCGCCGTCGTCGCCTCCGCCGAGCGCAACGTGGAAGGCTACCGCGCGAATCTGGCCCGGGTCATCTCGCTGCAAAGCTATGAGCGAATCACCGCGCCGTTTACTGGCGTCGTTACCCAGCGCAACACGGACGTCGGCGCGTTGATCGGCACCTCCGGCGCGGCGGACAGCGCTCCTATGCAAGGCTCGCAGTCCACCTCCACGGGCGGATCGGCCAACGTCGGCAGCGTCAACACCGGCGGCAGCTCGGGCACGCCCAGCGCCGCGGCCACGCCCTCCACCGGCGGCTCACAGGGCGGTGCCATCTTCGCTGTCGCCCAGATGGACACTCTGCGCATCCTCGTCTCCGTTCCCGAGGGGTACGCCTCCGGCGTTCGCAAGGGTATGCCCGCCAAGGTTTTCGTGCAGGAGCGGCCCGACAAACCCATCAGCGGCACCGTCGCCCGTACCGCCGACGAGCTCGACCAGAACACCCGCACCATGCTTGTCGAGGTGGATATCGATAACCGTGACGGCAGCCTCTACCCCGGCATGTACGCCGTCGTCAGCTTCGTCCAGGCGCATGGCGTTTCGCCCCTGACCGTACCCGGCGATGCCGTCGTGGTGCGCCAGGATAAGAACATGGTCGCCGTCGTGCGGGACGATAAGATCGCCTTCGTCCCGGTCGAAATCGGCCGGGACTACGGGCCGTCGGTCGAGATCCTGAACGGTTTGCATGAGGGCGACCACGTGGTCACCAGCGTCACCGACGCAGTCCAGCCCGGCGTTAAGGTCCGGGCACGCCGGAGCCAGCAGGCCGGGGAAGACAGCGGAGGCCAAGGCGGCGCGCAGCAGGACAAGACGCCCGAATCCGGTCCCAACCAGTATGGCGATCAGTCCATCGTCAACTCAAAGAGCGAAAGCACCAACCAGAAGGGCAAGTCCGGCCAGAGCGACGGCCGGCAGGGCCAAGGCGGAGGCAAGAAGGAAGGCGGCGGTCAGCAGCAGAAGCAGGGAAACGGCAAATGAAGCTCCGCACCGCAGCCCTCACGATTCTGCTTGCCGCTCTTGCGGGTTCCCCACTGGTAGCCCAGACCGGCACTCAGCCGCCGCCCTTCACCGCGCCCGCGCCGCCACTGCCGGACGCCACGAAGTCCTCCAGCCAGCAGACCGTACCCGCCCAGCAGCTGCCAGCCATTCCACTCGAGGCACCGCTGCCCCGCCCGGACCGGAGCACCATCGACCTGCGCGACCTCGCGCCCCTCAGCCCTCAAC
>CAXTWP010000436.1:0-2551 GCA_964247945.1 uncultured Acidobacteriaceae bacterium
CTGTACAACACATACGAGTGGGGCGGCTACCTGATGTGGACGCTGCGGCAGCCGGTGAGCCTGGACGGCCGCGCGGCGCTGCATGGCGACAAGCGCATCGAGCGGTCGATAGCGACGTGGTTTGGGGAGCCGGGATGGGGCGCGGACCCGGACTTTGCGGCTGCGGGGCTGGTGATCGCCCCGGTGAAGCTGCCGCTGGCGCAACTGCTGCGGCTGGATGGGCGGTTCGCGCTGGTGTATGAGGATGGGGTGGCGGCGGTATTCGAGCGGCGTTAGCGCAGCCTGCATGCTGGTCCAGCAGTTGCAAACACAGATTCCCTTCGGGAACGACAGACAGAAAGTCAGCGGCCTCTACACCGGCTAGTTTGTTGTCAGCGCGGACGAAAGGCGGCCCGGATGCTCTGGGTACGTGCTTGCGGAGGCATGGACGGGGAGGAAAGCGAGGGCATGGCTGCTTTGGGATACAGGACGACGAAGCGGCGCGGCGGCTCCCCGGAGGACGCAGTCGGCAGGCCGGAGTCTTCGAGGGCGAGATGGAGAGCTCGGCGCTCCCGGGAGCTCATGGGGGGAAAAGCGTAGGGCTGCCCCGTCTGCCGGACGCGCGCGATGGCGGCTTCGGCCGCCCGCAGGAGGCTATGATCACGCTTTTGCTTGAAACTCTCGGCATCAAGCGAGATGCGGTCATGCTGTTCCGGCTCGAGGTTGAGGATTTTGGCGTCGATGTGCTCGATCGCGTGAAGGAGTTCGCCGTCGTTGGCGGTGAGGAGTGAAGCGTCAGGCCCAGAGAGCTCGAACTTGATCTCGGGTTTTGAAACAGAAGCTAAAGCAGATGGTTCCAGGGAAACAGTTTTGTACCGCAGGTCGAGCGCGAGGGACTTGATAATCAGGTCAAGCAAGTTCTCGACCGGTTTCGAGGTGAGTTCTGTGTCGTTCACGCAATGACCTTTCGTAACCAATGGATGAGTCCAAGGTACTACGTTCTGAATGGGTATGCTGTGCTCCGACGAAAATATATCTTTATTTGAGCAATAAAGGACAGATATCCGGGAAAAAGTGGTTTACCTGCACCAATATCTCCGATGGAACGGAGCTAGTCGATGTGCACTGTAATTACGAATAGGGGTGACTCGCGGATTTGCGGATAACTGATTATTTCAGCGGCGGGCCTGGATGACCTTGCCCCCGTTGGCGGCCTTGCGGCGGGCGCGCTTGGCGGCGATCTCGCGCATCTCGCGGCCGATGGAGGTGCGATTCATGACGGCCTGCTGGGCGATGCCGATGAGATTGCCGATGGCCCAGTAGAGGGCGAGGCCGGAGGCGTAGTTCCAGGTGATGTAGCCGGAGAAGGCGGGCATCATGAAGGCCATCATCTTCTGCTGCTGGGGGTCGACGCCGGGCGAAGGGGTGTAGAACTGGACGAGAAACTGGCTGACGACCATGAGGATGGGCAGGATGTGCCAGGGATCGGCGGCGGAAAGGTCGGGCAGCCAGAGCCAATGGGCCTGGCGCAGCTCGACGACCTTGGGGAGCATGTAGAGGAAGGCGAAGAGCAGCGGCATCTGGATGAGAGTCGGGATGCAGCCGCCGAACATGTTGACGCCGTTGTCCTTTTGCAGCTGCATGATCTCGGCGTTCATCTCGTTGCGCTTGGGATCGGTGACCTTGAGGTTTTTGTACTTGGCCTTGATGGCGTCCATCTGGGGCTGGATGCGCTGCATCTTGAGTCCGGAGCGCATGGTCTTGATGCGGAGGGGCAGCAGGATAAGGTTGATGAGGATGGTGAGGAGGACGATCGACCAGCCCCAGTTGGAGGCGACGTGGGACTGGATGAACTGGAGCGCCCAGAAGAGGACTTTACCAATGGGACCGAAGAAACCGAAGTCGAGCAGCGGTTCGAGGCTCTCCGGACTGCGGCCGGTTGCGCCGGTGGGGTGGATGGCTTTGAGGACGGTGGCGGCTTTGGGGCCGGCGTAGACGCGCATGGCGGCGTGGCCGGAGGTGTCGCCCATGGCTGCTCCGAGGATGGGGACGACCATGGGCTTGGTGGAGGATGAGGGCGTGCCCTGACCGAGGCCGTTGTTGCGCTTCGCCTTGGCGACGTCGATCTGGTCGTGGAGGCTGGCGAGGGTGGCCGTGTCGGGCGAGTCGGGCAGGAAGATGGCGGCGAAGTAGAGGTCGCTGGTGCCGCCCCACTCGATGGGCCCGTTGTCGGTTGCGCCGCCGGAGACTTTTTTGATGTCGCGGTGGTCGACCTTGCCGTTGGCGGAGAGATCGACCTGGGCGGAGGCGTAGGAACGAGCGTCTTCCTCGTCGCCGAAGCCGCCGGGCCAGGAGAGCAGGGCGCGGACGGGCGCGCCGTTGCGGAGGACGACGGTGTCGGCGTGGAGGACGTAGGTTTCGTCGAAGGAAAAGGTTTTGGTGACGTCGAGGCCATTGGCGGCGTAGTGGAAGGAGAGCGTGCCGGGGGTGGCGATCTTGCCGCCGGTGGTGGAGGGGACGTAGAGGGCAGTGTTGAGAGCGGTGGTGAGGGCGGGCTCGTAGGTGTAGAAGG
>CAXTWP010000437.1:0-2546 GCA_964247945.1 uncultured Acidobacteriaceae bacterium
ACTTTCGCGGCCCGCTGCACGGCATTCCCATCGTCCTCAAGGACAACATCGACGCCGCCGGAACCCGCACCACCGCCGCCTCGCTGGTCTTTGACGACCGCGTTCCCACCGAGGACGCCTTCGTCACCGAGCGCCTGAAGCAGGCTGGTGCCGTCTTTCTGGGAAAGGCGAATATGCACGAGTTCGCCATGGGCCACACCTCCTCGACTACCTACTTCGGTCCGGTGCGCAATCCGTGGGCACCGGACCGTACCCCCGCCGGCTCCTCCGGAGGCTGCGCCGCCGCGGTCATCGCGGACCTATGTGTAGCCGCAATCGGCACCGATACCGGCGGCTCTGTTCGGATGCCTGCGGCGTATTGCAGCATGGTGGGCCTCAAACCCACCTACGGCCTCGTTTCCATTCGCGGCATCGTCCCGCTCACCTACTCCCTCGACCACTGCGGCCCCATGACGAAAACGGTGGAGGACGCCGCCATCTTGCTAAACGCCATGGCCGGGTACGACAAGCTCGATGTGGCCAGCGTCGAGCACCCGCGCGAAGATTACACGCAATCCATGAAGCAGCCCGTCGGCAAGCTGCGCCTGGGTATCCCGCGCGCTCCCTACTTCGACCGCCTCGACACCGACACCGCCGCCGCGATGGAGGCAGCCATCGCCGTCCTCACCAAGCTCACCGCCAACACCAAAGATGTCACCCTGCCCGGCACCCACGGCTTCTCCGCACTCGCACTCAACGCGGAGACGCAGGCCTACCATCTACAGCTTTTGCGCCGTAACCGCCAAGCCTACTCCATCGCCATACGCCGCAATCTCGAAACTGGCCTGAAGGCCACCGACGATGTCTCGGACGAGCCCTGCTCCGAGAAGACAACCGACTATGTTCTCTCCAACTGGGAGCTGATCAAGATCCGCCGTACCGTAGACGACGCCTTCGCCGACTTCGACCTCGTCGCCTTGCCCACGATGCGCCTCGTCGCCCCCACTATTAACGAGTCGCTCAGCCGCGAAGAAGACCCCAAACCGCGGGAGCCCGAGGTCGACAGCAACTGCACCCCGTTCGATATCTGGGGTATCCCCGCCATTTCGATTCCTTGCGGTTTCTCGAGCGCCGGTCTGCCGATCGGCCTGATGATTGCTGGGCCACGCTTCTCCGAGGGTCGCGTGCTGGCTCTCGCCCACGCCTATGAGCAGGCCACCCAGTGGCACCTCAAGAAGCCCACGCTGACTCCCGGCATGGTCATTCCGCCGGTCACTCGCAAGTCCTGATTACAAGAAAAACCACGCCCGGTGGCCTACCGGGCGTGGCACTTCTTGCGTTGTGTTCAGTTTAGAACGTCAATTTCGCGCTAAACTGCATCGACCGCGGATCGTTCGCCTGCGTCAATTTGCCGAAATTTGCCGTGCCGTACGCCCCGGTGCCCGTGCCAAGCGGGTTGAAGAAATTCGCCTTGTTGAAGGCGTTGAACGACTCCGCCCTCACCGACACCACGTAGCGCTCCGTCAACGCGAACCCACGCTGCACCGCAACGTCCAAGTCCGAGTAGTCGGGCCCGATCAACGCGTTCCGCCCCTCGTTGCCGAACTGCGCAAAGCCGTTCGGCTGAAAGACCGACGTGTTGAACCACTGCGCCACGGACCGCGCGCCGCCGTTATTGGGGTTGCCCGTCAGATTCGGCCTGTCGGCGCCGTAGACGCTGCCCGAGTTGTTGGTGGTCATGCCGATCGTGAACGGCCGGCCGGTATCGAACTGGTAGATGCCGGAGATCTGCCACCCGCCCGCGAGCACCGCGCCAAGGCCGTGCGTCAGGTACTCCTTGTTCCTTCCGAAGGGAAGCTCGAACACCGGGCTAAGCGCGATGCGGCTGCTCACGTTGAAGTCCGAAAGGCCACGCTCCGCCTTGAGGTTCCGCGAGTCCTGCGGCGTGCCGGAGGAGGCCTGACTGGTGCTGGCATAGCCAGCGGCGTTGTCCATCGCCTTGCCCCAGGTGTACGCCAGAATGAAGCTGACGCCGTGAGTCATGTTCTTCTGCGCCTTCACCGTCAGGGCGTTGTAGCTGGAGTGCCCCTCGCTGATGTTCTCGGTAATGTTGCCCCACTGGAAGTAAAGCGGCCCCGTGTAGGTGCTGCCGATGCCCAGCGGATTGGGGATCGGGCCGGCAA
Organism: uncultured Acidobacteriaceae bacterium; assembly: GCA_964247945.1. Taxonomy (GTDB): domain Bacteria; phylum Acidobacteriota; class Terriglobia; order Terriglobales; family Acidobacteriaceae; genus Edaphobacter. The sequence goes on from CAXTWP010000437.1 coordinate 2,163, forward strand.
CGCCGGCGATCGGCTTGGTGGAGGTGACGCCGTTGGGTGCAACACCCGCCGGGATTGTTGTGCTCCCTTTATAGGTGGGGACGGCGTTGATGTACTGGTTGGCGGCGATGGGTCGCGGGATTTTCGCGCCTTCGGTGCCGAGGAAGCCGATGGTCAACGCGATAGTCGGGGTGAGCTGCTGCTGGATGTCCGCGCCGTACTCGTCGATGTACATGGTGCGGAAGTTGGGATCGATGCCGGTGGGCGCGACATTCGTGTAGGGATGTGCCTGTGATCCGTCCGGTGTGGTCCCAGCGACTACCGGGAAGGGAGAGGTGCTCAAGACGGACTGCGCGTTGGCCGTGCTGTTGAAGCTCTGGATCAGGCGGAACGGTGCGTTGATGC
>CAXTWP010000438.1:0-1130 GCA_964247945.1 uncultured Acidobacteriaceae bacterium
CAACAGCAGATTCCCTTCGGGAATGGCAAGCAAGAAGGTCAAGAACAAAGGCAAGGGCTGAAACGTCGTGGGGAAAGCGTTGTGCGGCGGTGAGTTTCAGCTTATCTTGGTGGGACTGACCATGAAAACGCTATCGATGTTCGTGTGTTTGCTGTCGTTTGCATTGCCTGCTCTTACTCAGAGCTTTCCGGTGCAAGAGCGAATGCTGAAGAACGGGATGAAGGTGCTGGTGGTTGAGGACGCGTCGATCCCGAATGTGGCGATGTATACGTTCTTCCGGGTGGGGTCGCGGAACGAGCATGAGGGGATTACGGGGATCTCGCACTTCTTTGAGCACATGATGTTCAACGGGGCGAAGAAGTACGGCAACGGGCAGTTCGACACGGTGATGGCGCTGGCGGGCGGGGAGAACAACGCGTATACGTCGAACGATCTGACGGTGTACCAGGATTGGTTTCCGGCTCCTGCGCTGGAGACGATCTTCGACCTGGAGGCGGACCGGGTGGCGAACCTGTCGTTCGATCCGAAGGTGATTGCGAGCGAGCGGCAGGTGGTGTACTCCGAGCGACGGCTGAGCGTGGACAACTCGAACCCGGGGCTGCTGAACGAGCAGTTGCAGGCGGCGGCGTTTACCGCGGCGCCGTACCACTGGCCGGTGGTGGGCTGGCCGAGCGATATCGAGAGCTGGACGGAGGCGGATCTGAAGGCGTATTTCGCCATGGGGTATTCGCCTTCGAACGCGACGATGGTGGTGGTGGGTGGGGGGAAGGCGGCTGAGGTCTTCCGGCTGGCGGAGAAGTATATGGATCTATGCCGAGATGGACAAGCTGGCTGCGGAGGGGCCGGGCGAGCGCGAGCTGCAGAAGGCGAAGAACCAGGCGCTTGTGGCGTATTATCGCGGGCTGCGGTCGATCAACGGGCGGGCGAGCGCGGTGGGCAACTACGAGGTGTTGTTTGGGGACTACCACAAGCTGGGCGACGTCGAGGCCGCGTACGCGAAGATCACGGCGGACGATGTGCGACGCGTGATGAAGCAGTACCTGGTGGCGACGAACCGGACGGTGGCGATTCTGGTGCCGACGGCTGCGGCGGCGGGAGGGGCGAAATGATGCGGCTTGTGATAGGTGCGG
>CAXTWP010000438.1:1140-2543 GCA_964247945.1 uncultured Acidobacteriaceae bacterium
GGCCGGTGCGTGGGGGCAGGCGCCGGTTGCCGCTCCTGCTTCAGGGGATGCGAAGAGCTTTGCGGTGTATCAGCTGCCTGAGTCGAAGCAGGTAAAGCTGGCGAATGGGCTGACGGTGCTGCTGCTTGAAAAGCACGAGCTGCCGCTGGTGAGCGCGGAGCTGATGCTGCGGTCGGGGTCGGTTACGGACCCGGCGGGTAAGGAAGGTTTGCAGTCGGTGACGGCGGAGCTGCTGCGGAAGGGGACGGCTGGGCGTTCTGCGGAACAAATCTCCAGCGACATGGATTTTATCGGGCTGGTGTATGGGGCGCGGGCGACGCTCGACTGGACGAGCGCGTCGGTGGACTTTCTGAAGAAAGATACAGATACGGCGCTGGGACTGCTGGCGGACGTGGTGCTGCATCCGGCGTTTCCTGAGGATGAGGTGAAGAAGCTGGTGGCGCAGCGGCAGGACTCGCTGCGCGGCGCGAAGGACAACCCTCAGGCGGTGCTGGGGCCTTACTTTATGAAGGCGCTGTATGGCGGGCATCCGTATGGCCGGCCGGCGGCGGGGGACGAGGCGAGCGTCGGGACGATTACGCGGGCCGATGTGACGGCGCAGTATGCCAAGCACTTTACGCCGGGCAACGCCGTACTGGCGGTGGTTGGAGACTTCGACTCGGCGGTTATGGAGACGAAGCTGAAGGGGCTGTTTGGCGGCTGGCAGGGGGCGGCTCCCGCGCCGGTGGCGGTGGCGGCGATGAAGCCGGTGATAGGCAAGCGGGTGGTGCTGGTGGACAAGCCGGACGCGACGCAGACGTACTTCGCCATCGGGAATGTGGGGCTGGCGGACAGCTCACCCGACCGCGCGCCGGTGGAGGTGGTGAATACGCTGTTCGGCGGGCGGTTCACGTCGATGTTCAACGAGGAGCTGCGGGTGAAGTCGGGGTACAGCTATGGGGCGAGCTCGAGCTTTCAGCTGCTGAAGGAGCCGGGAGCGTTCCGCATGTCGACGTTCACGAAGAACGCAACGACGGGGCCGGCGATCGACAAGAGCTTTGAGGTGCTGGCGCGGCTGCATGGCCACCCGTTTACGGAGGCCGACCTGACGTCGTCGAAGAATTACCTGAGGGGGACGTTTCCGCCGTCGCTTGAGACTTCGCCCGCGCTGGCGCACCAGCTGGCGCTGCTGACGGTGGAGATAATTTAGAACAAGCAGTTCAACGAATAATTAAACAAAAAGAAGGCGACGACGCTGGCGGAGGCGAGCCGGGTGATCGACACGGACTTTCCGGCGGAGAACTATGTGATGGTGATGATCGGGAAGGCGAGCGAGATTGGGGCGCTGGCGCCGAAGTATGGTGCGGTAGTGACGAAGAAGATTGGGGATGCGGGGTATTGAGGGCTTTGTGAGGGTGAAATGG
>CAXTWP010000439.1:0-2536 GCA_964247945.1 uncultured Acidobacteriaceae bacterium
GAGCACCGAAGGCGTGGCCCTGGTCGTCCAGCCAGCGGTAGGCGGTGGAGAGATCAGTCATGCAAGTCATTAGAAACCAAATGAGTGATGATTGCGTTACCGTTATGCAAATGACAGAGCCGTGGTGCGGGTGCGCTATCATTCTGGGAGCTTTGCCTCGCCATTCCGCTGCATCACCCCCTACACCGGCGGCATCTCACAAGGTGACCTACCGGGGCATCCCGTCCCGCAACGATCTTGCGCACTCCAGGAGAACCAACGTGGCCTTTGAACTCCCTCCCCTCCCCTACGACTACGCCGCGCTCGAGCCCCACATCGACGAAGCGACCATGAAGCTCCACCACGACAAGCATCACCAGACCTACGTGACCAACCTGAACGGCGCGGTGGAGAAGCACAAAGAGCTGGGCGAGAAGTCGCCCGAAGACCTGATCAAGGACTTGGCAGCCATTCCCGAAGACGTCCGCAAGGTGGTGCAGAACAACGGCGGCGGCCATGTGAACCACACCATGTTCTGGCAGATCATGAAGGCGAACGGCGGCGGCGAGCCGACGGGCAACATCGCTGAGCAGATCAAAGCGGATTTCGGCTCGTTCGAAGACTTCAAGAAGCTGTTCAACGAGACCACGGCGAAGCAGTTCGGCTCGGGCTGGGGCTGGCTGGTGTTCAAGGGCGGCAAGCTCGAGGTGATTACCACGGCCAACCAGGATAACCCGCTCTCGCAGGGACTTTATCCCATCCTCGGCAACGATGTTTGGGAGCACGCTTACTACCTGAAGTACCAGAACAAGCGGCCGGATTACCTTGCGGCGTGGTGGAACACGGTGAACTGGGAAGAGGTCAACAAGCGATTTGCTGCGGCGCAGAAGTAAGCAACTTTGGGGAGCGGAAGATAACCGCTCCCCTACTCAAAGAAGTCCTCATCGATTTTCTTGATGTAAACCGTTTCCTCGATCCGGCAGCCTACGTTGTGCCAAATCATAAGCTTTGCCAATTGAACTCCGTCGATCAGCACAATCCTTTTGCTCAGGTGTTCGGCCGTTTCCTTGGCGGATGGTGAAAAGGTAGAGGTGGTCACGAACAACCCCTTTGCCGCTTTATGGCGATCCAGGCTCCCGAAGAAATCTCGAATGCTTCCGGGGCCGATGTTGTTTCCTTCCTTGTAGCGTTTCGCCTGGATGAAAACGCGATCCAATCCCAACGCGTCCTGATCGATGACACCGTCCACACCGTCGTCCCCTGAACGGCCAAGAGCACGTCCGGCATCGGCAACCGAGCCGCCGTAGCCCATGCTTAGGAGCAGCCGGACGATCAAACGCTCGAAGAACTCCGGCGGCGCGGCACAGATGCGCTCCAGTAAATCCTGCGCGAGCGAAGACTCGATCTTGCTCCAAGCGGCCCTCATCGCTTCATCTGGAGTCTGCGTTTCTTCGTCTATGGGAGCGGAGGACTTCTCTAACGCCACAATGGCGGGCGGAGCAGAGCGTTCCCGGAACTTGCGAAATTCTTCAAACTGCATCAGCAATTTGTTATCGATCGACGAGGGATGCTGAGCAAGCACTGTTTGCCCGCGAGAAGTGAGGCGGAATTGCCCACGCTTAGTACGCTCCAAGAGACCCGCCTTACTGAGGTAGGTCTTCGCCCAAGAGATGCGACTGGTAAAGGTCGCTTGTCCGGACGGGAGAAGCTTACTACGCTCTTCCTCGGTGAGATTGAGCTGTACCGCAAGACGGGCAGCTAACTCCCCGACCGTTGTTTCCCCTTGTACGCAGCACTGAAGTACAGGCAACATCAACGCTTGGTAGTCAGGGATTGGCATCGGTCGAGTCTACCGCAGATCGTTGCCAAGTGACCAAACGCTTTACTCCAGGGTGGAGCCGCCGCGGTTGCCCTTGGGGCGGCGGTTGGATTGGAGGACCTTTTTGCGCATGCGGAGGGACTTGGGGGTGACTTCGACGAGTTCGTCGTCGGCGATGAACTCGATGGATTGCTCGAGGGTGAGCTGTTTGAAGGGGACCAGGCGGAGGGCGTCGTCGGAGCCGGAGGCGCGCATGTTGGTGAGCTTCTTTTCGCGGACGCAGTTGACGTCGAGGTCATTGTCGCGGGAGTGCTCGCCGATGATCATGCCCTCGTAGACCTCTGCGCCGTCGCCGATGAAGAGGATGCCGCGGTCCTGAATGCCGTCCAGCGCGTAGGTGGTCGTGACGCCGGTGCGGTCGGAGATGAGGGCACCGGAGGGACGCTGGGGGATCTCGCCCTGGTAAGGGATGTAGTCGCCGGCGATGGAGTTCATGACGATAGTGCCGCGGGTCTCGGTGAGCATCTCGTTGCGCAGACCGATGAGGCCTCTCGACGGGACTTTAAACTCCATCCTTACGCGACCCGATCCGTGATTGGCCATCTTGATCATCTCGCCTTTTCTGGGCCCGAGGCGTTCAATGACTGTGCCGACGAAGTTTTCCGGGATGTCGACGGTGAGCAGTTCGGATGGTTCCATCAACTCGCCGTTGACGCGCTTGGTGACGATGGTGGGGCG
>CAXTWP010000440.1:0-1708 GCA_964247945.1 uncultured Acidobacteriaceae bacterium
ACCAGGCGGGCGATGTCGGCGGCAGCTTCCAGGACGAAGATCGTGTGAGTCACAGCGTTTTTACCTCGGATGGACGGGTACAGGGTAGCGCAAACGGCGGCTGAGGAATACTAAGGGAGTGTAAATCCGCTCCGGTTTTCAGGCGATCTTATGTAACTCCTCCGTAACGATGGTGGCGGCGCGCCGGCAAACGTTTCGGTCTACGTCGGAGTGGGTGACGAAGCGAACGCTGTGGGGGCCGACGGCGGAGGCCAGCAGCCCGGCCTGTTTGAGCGTGACGCAGAAGGCGGCGGCGTCCCCCTGGCCGCGCAGGTGGAAGATGACGATGTTGGTCTGAACGGCTTCGAGGTCGATCTCGGCGGCGGGTGAAGCGGCGACGGCTTCGGCGAGGAGGCGAGCGTTGGCATGGTCCTGCGGGAGCAGGGCGGGCGAGTCTTCAAGCGCGATCAGCCCGGCGGCGGCGAGCACCCCGGCCTGGCGCATGCCGCCGCCGAGGGCCTTGCGGAAGATGCGGGCGCGTCCGATGTGCGCGTGCGAACCGACGAGCATGGAGCCGACGGGCGCGCCGAGGGCTTTGGAAAGACAGAAGTTGACCGTGTCGAACCCACGGGTCAACTCGGCGACGGAGAGGCCGAGCGCGGCGGCGGCGTTGAAGACGCGCGCGCCGTCGAGATGGACGGGCAGGCCGGCGTTCTTCGCCCCGGCCCATATTTCTTCCATGACCGCAAGCGGCGTCACGGTGCCGCCGGCCATGTTGTGCGTGTTTTCGAGACAGATGAGGCCGGTTTGCGCGCGGTAGTAGATCTTTGCGCCGATGGCGGGGCGGATATGCGCCCAGGTGAGGATGCCGCGCTCGGCGGCGACGGGGCGGATCTGGCAGCCGGAGAAGGCGGCGGTCATGGCCATCTCCCAGTCGAGGATGTGGGAGCGGGACTCGGCGATGACTTCCTGGCCATGCTCCGTGTGGAGGCGGATGGCGATCTGGTTCCCCATGGTGCCGGTGGGAACGAAGATGGCGGCTTCTTTGCCGAAGATTGCCGCGGCGCGGGCTTCGAGGCGGTTGAGGGTGGGGTCTTCGCCGTAGACGTCGTCGCCGACCTCGGCGTGGGCCATGGCGTGGCGCATGGCGGGGGTGGGTTGGGTGACGGTGTCGCTGCGGAGATCGATAAAGGCGGACGGCATGGGTGAGGCTTGCTCCTGTCAGGCGGGGGTGGAGATGAGGATGCGGCTGAAGACTTCGTTGGAGAGCAGGCGGCCTTCAGCGGTGAGGAAAAGGCGGTCGGGGGTGAGGGTGAGGAGGCCGGCGGCTGCGAGGTCCTGGATTGCCGGGAGAGTGCAGGTGAGCAGGCTGGGGTCGAGGGTGTTGAGGGCGACGCCCTGGTTGAGGCGGAGGCCGAGGAAGAGGGACTCTTCGAAGACGGCTTCCGGGGTGAGGTGGTCGGGCCGGAGTTCCGGGGCGAAGGGATGGCGGGGGCCTGCGAGGTAGGTGTCGAGGTCGTCGGGATTGGCGAAGCGGACGGTCGGCAGCATGGAGTGGGCGTCGAGGCCGAGTCCGAGGTAGGGATGCCGGTGCCAGTACTTGAGGTTGTGGCGGGAGGCGAAGCCTGGACGGGCGAAGTTGGAGATCTCGTACTGGGGGATGCCGGCGGCGTCGAGCAAGTCGCAGGCCTGCTGGTAGAAGTCAGCGGTTTGGTCGTCCGTCGGCAGC
>CAXTWP010000440.1:1718-2536 GCA_964247945.1 uncultured Acidobacteriaceae bacterium
CCGTAACGGGTGCCCCGGGGGAGCGCTTCCCTGCCGAGCCGGGAGTCTTCATCTACCTCCAGCATATAGATGGAGATGTGCGGGACACCGGTGGCGATGGCCTGGTCGAGGGAGTCGCGCCAGCCGGCTGCCGTCTGATGGGGAAGGCCGGCGATGAGGTCGAGGCTGAGGTTGGGCAGGCCGGCGGCCTGGAGGCGGGCGATCTCGGCGAGGCAGGTGGCGCAGGTGTGCAGGCGGCCTACGGCGGCGGACTCCTGGTCGATGAAGCTTTGCACGCCGAGGGAGACGCGGTTGAGACCCTGGCGGAGGAGCTCGTCGAGGGTGGCTTGGGAGAGCTGGCCGGGAGCGGCTTCAAGGGTGATCTCGGCGCCCGGACTGATTTGAAACTGCTGACGCAAGGCGGCAAAGAGGGCGCGGATGTGGGTAAGTTCGAGGAGGCTGGGAGTTCCGCCGCCGAAGTAGAGGGTGTCGACTTGATCCGGGAGCGAGGCCCCGAGCGAGGCGGCGCGGGTACGGGTCTGGGCGATCTCGTCGCGGAGGCGGGCGGTGTAGGCGTCCATGCGGCTGAGGGCGAAGGTGTCCGAGGCGAAGTTGCAGAAGGTACACTTGGCTTTGCAGAAGGGGACGGAGATGTAGACGCCGAGCGTGTCCATGGGTGCTGGCACCATTGTTTCATGCTGTGTCATTTGGTGGCGCGGGTTGACGGGAACAGGTTTTCGGCGGCGGTTTCGGTTGCGGATGCCGCGAGTTTGAGCGGTCCGGTGAAGGGCGAGTTGTTTGCCGCGCTGGTCGACCCGATGGACACGACCGAGGTGAAG
>CAXTWP010000441.1:0-1470 GCA_964247945.1 uncultured Acidobacteriaceae bacterium
GGTCACAGTGACGTTCAGGCTGGCTGCATGGCCCGTCTGGTCGTTCTCCTTGCTGTCAAACTGCGCATTGGCGGTCGATGAGGTCAGCGCAATGCCGTTGTTTGAGGAGGGCGTCGCCACCCAGCCCTGGACGAGAGCCGTCACATCGATCGGTACAAACACTCCTGACTGACTGACGGTTGCGGTCTGCGCCGCCGTGCCCAGCGCGGGCAAGGTTGTATACGTTAGGCTGTACTCCCCCCATGCGCTGTTGACCGGCTGTATGGAGATACTTCCCGGCGTGTTGACACGATTGCAGTAGAGCAGCAGCACAGCCCGGGTCACCTGGGTTGCCGTCGTCCCGCCCGGCAGCATGGAGAGGTTAAACTGTAGCAGCGCAGTGTATCCATCACCCACGTTGAGGTTGGAGATGGTCCCACTGTTTACGGCTGGCCGGGCACTATTTACATGAGCGTCCGCGATCAACGTAGCCTGTGACGCCCAAGCCGGGATCGTCCCGAGCACAAGACGCAGGGCAAAAATCGCTTGCCATAAGGCAAACGCAACACGCCGACTTCGCCGCGAAGTATCGAGGCCCATAACGACTCCCGGAAAGGGGCCTTCTCTTGCCGCGCGCAACGGCGCGGCGGAAGACCCCAGTCCGACCTTCAACGTTCCCTGCTCAACAATTCCCGTTGCGGCTGGCCATGAGTACTTGACCATGCATTGATCGTGCGTACAGACCTGATACACATTCTTTGTATTCTTTCCCAATTCGGAACGCAAGAACTTCTTCGGTAACAAACTTTAGGCTTACCAGTCGTCATGAGTTTTGTGACGCTGTTTGCGTCGCCGCGTGCATCTCTTGTAGTGCGAAGGCTAGGTTCAGCACCCTAACGAGGTTCCACTCATGACCGCTCCCGCGAATGTCGCCGGCCAGCACCCCGACCCCGCCAACCTCGTTAACATCCCGCGGCTGATCACGGCCTTCTACGCTCTGCACCCCGACTCCGCCGTTCCCTCACAGCGGGTCTCCTTCGGCACCTCGGGCCATCGTGGAAGTTCCTTGAATACGGCGTTTAATGAAGACCATATCGTTGCGATTACGCAGGCCATCGTTGAATATCGACGGTCTCAGGGCACCACCGGTCCTCTGTATTTGGCACAGGACACCCACGCGCTCTCTGAACCGGCGTTTGCGGCCGCGCTCGAGGTCCTAGCCGGTAACGGAGTTGAGACCATGGTTGACGTGATGCTCAGTTATACGCCGACGCCCGCTCTCTCGCACGCCATCCTGACCTACAACGCAAACCGTGTGAAAGACCTGGCGGACGGGATCGTCATTACGCCCTCGCACAACCCTCCCGACGACGGTGGCTTCAAGTACAACCCTCCCTCCGGTGGGCCCGCCGACACCTCGGCCACCAAATGGATCCAGGATCGGGCCAACGAGATCATCGCCTGCGGTTTAGGATCGGTCGTGAAACGCCT
>CAXTWP010000441.1:1480-2524 GCA_964247945.1 uncultured Acidobacteriaceae bacterium
CTATATTGACGACCTGGCCAACGTCATCGATTTTCCGGTGATTCAGTCGAGTGGCTTTACCCTTGGAGTTGACCCCCTCGGCGGCGCGGGCGTCTTCTACTGGCCTCGCGTCGCGGAGCAATACAAGCTTTCCCTGACCATCCTCAACCCCTGCGTCGACTCTACCTTTCGCTTTATGACCTGCGATTGGGACGGCAAGGTGCGCATGGATTGCTCCAGCCCCTTTGCCATGGCCTCGATGATCGCCAACAAGGACAGGTTCGACGTGGCTTGGGCATGCGATACGGACCACGACCGTCACGGGGTCGTTACGCGTTCGGCCGGTCTGCTCAACCCCAACCACTACCTCGCCGTCTGCATCCAGTATCTTTTCCTCCACAGGCCTGCGTGGGCGGAGCACGTCGGCATCGGTAAGACGCTTGTCTCCTCAAGTATGATCGACCGCGTAGCGCAGGGTCTTCGCCGCCCCATGTTGGAAGTTCCTGTCGGCTTCAAGTGGTTCGTAGACGGTCTGCTTGATGGTTCACTCGGATTTGTGGGTGAGGAGTCCGCCGGAGCCACCTTTTTGCGTCAAAACGGCAATGTTTGGACCACTGACAAGGACGGGCTCATTCCCGGCCTACTCGCCGCCGAGATGACCGCTCGGACGGGCAAGGACCCCGGCTTGCTCTACGCGGACCTCACCGAACGATATGGCAACCCGGTCTATCAGCGCATCGACGCCGCCGCCACCAAGGACAAAAAAGCCAAGCTCGCTAAGCTCTCGCCATCGCAGGTTACCGCGAAAGAACTCGCCGGCGACCCTATCACCGCCATCCTTACCGAGGCTCCCGGCAACCATGCGTCGATTGGCGGCCTGAAGGTCACCACCGCCGAAGGCTGGTTCGCCGCCCGACCCTCCGGCACCGAGGACGTCTACAAAATCTACGCGGAGAGCTTCAAGGGTGAATCCCACCTCAAACAGATTCAGTCCGAAGCCCAAGCCTTGGTCGGCGAGGTAATTGCATAGACGATTTCAAACGTCTTCGATCAGCCTAAGCGCCT
>CAXTWP010000442.1:0-236 GCA_964247945.1 uncultured Acidobacteriaceae bacterium
CCCATCCTCAAACTGTCCTCCTGAGCGAGACGGTAGACCCGCCCTGAGACATCGGTCGGGTGCATACAGCGTTTTGTACTATCATCGTGGCATGTCGGCACCGGTGATTGAAAGCGTACCTTTCTTGGCCGCGCGAAAGCTCGGTTACCACGAGGCGCGGATGGAGCAACTCGTCTATTGGAGCCTGAAGAGTATTCCGGAGCGCCTGGCTGCGGCGGCATCACTCACCCGTCGCC
>CAXTWP010000442.1:246-574 GCA_964247945.1 uncultured Acidobacteriaceae bacterium
TGTACCGGATGCGAGGCATCGCCTACGATGGACTAGAAGATGAGCTAGAAGACGAACAAGAAGCAGACTTCACTCCTGGCCGCGTTCGCCGCCGCCGGAGTTGAATACGCGGTCGTGGGCGGCGTGGCCGTCAACGCGCACGGGTATGTGCGAGCCATCCATGATCTCGACCTCTTCATCCGGCCCACACTCGAAAACGCGCGCGCCGCGTTTCAGGCCCAGCTTGCGCTTGGGGTTCCCCTCGACGGCCTCAGCCACGCCGATCTCTTGAATGACGAAGAAAACCTCCGGTTCGGTCCCGCGCATGACCACATCGACATCCTCGCCT
>CAXTWP010000442.1:584-2520 GCA_964247945.1 uncultured Acidobacteriaceae bacterium
GGTGTGGCGAAACCGCATGGAGGCGACGGTCAATGGGCTGTCCATCCCTTTTATCTCAAAATCGGACCTGATCGAAAACAAGCGTCAGGTGGGAAGGCTGCGACACCTGGCGGATGCGGAAGAACTCGCCCTGATCCCCGACCCAGAACCACTCTAAAGAGTCCGCCGCGTACTTGCTATGACCGAATACGCAATCAAGGACTCTAGCTGCGCCCAGCCGGTTGCCCTGTTGGTGCAGCCTCACCGCTATGGGTACTTGTGGTGAGGCCCGAACCTCCTATTTCGCCGCATACGCAAGCTCATTGGAACGCGGTCAGCAAATTATCTGCGGGCAGGTTAGCCGGGAGGAAACAGGAAGCGTACAGCGGGTCCGAAACGCTCACTCCAATATCGATCCTGATGCTGCCCGCCCTGCTGGACGGTTAACTTCACCTCTGGATGGTTCATCAGGCTCTTCTTCATGTTGTCAGCCAGCGCCCGATTCATCGCGACAAAGGCGTCATCGAAGTAAGGAAACCCATGGGCCGCAGCCTCGGACGGCGGGACCTCCGTTGTGCCCACACCGACGGAAATACGTGAAGGCCCTTGCACAATTTGTGAGGTCTCCTGCAGCACTCTGCCGTTTCCATTCTGTAACGAGGTGCTTTCAAGCAGACCCAGGCCGAACGTATCCGGCTGGTCCAGTAAAAGCGTCAGCGCCGCCAGCGAGCCTAACGATGCTCCACCCACCCCCCGGTGAGTTCTATCCCCGATGGTTTGAAAGCCCCGATCGATGAGTGGAACAACCTCGGAGTTCATGAAAGCGGAGAGCTTTTGCGGAGCGTCCGGCATAGCGCTGTACCGGGAGTACTCCTCCTCACGATGACCGGGACCAGAGTTATCGATCCCAACCACAATCAACGGCTGCACGGCTTGCTTGGTAATTAAGTCGGTCATGATCTCATCGACGTGCCACTCATCCTGGCCAGGACGCGTCGTGCAGACATCAAATAGGTCTTGTCCATCGAAGAGATACAGTACCGGGTACCGCATCTTGGACGACTCACTATGGGAGTAGCCCTTGGGGAGCCAGACGCGAAGAAGACGCGTGTCGCCATAGACCCGACTCGCGAGCGAGACCACCTGAAGTGTTCCAGTGACCGTGCTCTTGCATGCCGCGGTTGCAACTTTGGCAGTCAGACCTAGCGCCAGCAGCGATCCAAGGCCTAGCAGGCAGTGAGCGAGACTCGCGGGCATGCGCATAGTGGGACCATCGTAGCCTCGTTCAAGTCCGGAGGCAATGAGCTCTGGTAAGTATGCCAGCCTCCCGCCTAACTGAACTGCGCCGCTTGAAGAGCTCCCTTCCAAGCGGCAGTATGGGCTAGCTCTACATCCCGCTGCTATCCTTAACCCTTGACCGCGACAACCCTCCCCGCCTTCCTCGCCCGCATCACCGGTCGCACCGCGCACCTCGGCATCATTGGCCTAGGCTACGTCGGCCTGCCCCTTACCCTGCTCTTCAGCGAGGAGCGCTTCCGCGTCACCGGCTTCGACATCGACCCCACCAAGGTCGACACCCTCAACCGGGGCCGCAGCTACATCCACCGCATCGAGGCCGCCCACATCGCCGCCGCGCAGGCTGCCGGCTTCCACGCCACGGCCAACTTTGCCGAGGCCGCCGCCCTCGACGCCATCCTTATCTGTGTCCCCACCCCGCTCCACGACGACCACACCCCCGACATGAGCTTCGTCGTCTCCACCATGGAGGCGCTCGCCCCGCACCTGTGCCCCGGCCAGCTCGTCATCCTCGAATCCACCACCTACCCCGGCACCACCGAAGAGATCGTCGCCGCCACGATCATCCGCCACGGCGGCAAAGTCCTGCGCCAGGAAGAGTCCCAACATCTCGACGGCATCATGGTCGCCTTCTCCCCCGAGCGCGAAGACCCCGGCAACC
>CAXTWP010000443.1:0-1620 GCA_964247945.1 uncultured Acidobacteriaceae bacterium
ACGCCATCTTTCCCGCGCTGGTCGCCTCCCTGCTCTGCCTGGTGATCGTGAGCCTGGCCACTAAACCACCCGCCGCCGAGCGGCTCAGGCCCTTTGTCGGGCCCTGATGATCCGGGCTTCCCTCGCCCACCTACGCCTTTCACCGTCAACGCCCGAAGAACGCTTTTCCACGGAAACTTTGCTATCCTCTGGCGAATCGCTGCATCCAACCGCAAGCAACAGATACAGAGGTTGCAACCGATCTGATCCGCCAAAGCGATCCGCCAAACCCATTCGTCTAACAAAATCGTCAAACTGAACCAAGGAGAGCCCCATGGAAACGACCGTAGTTGATCTTGACTGGAAACTCAGTGAAAGCCTTTCCGCTTTCACCCCGTTTGCCGAGGCGCGGGACCTGGAAGCAGACGTCTTCCCGCTCTACTCCGCCAAGCCCGCCCTCGACGAGGACGAAGAGTATGACTATTAAGACGTGTATGACGATGAAGATCTGGACGACGATCCCGACGACGAAGACCTCGAAGACGACGATGAGGACCTCGAAGACGACGACGATGACGATGATTTAGAGGACGACGAAGATGAGGACGACGAGGACGATGACGAGGACGAGGAACTTGAGGACGATGACGACCCCAAGCCGCTGAAAGTCAAGTCGCGGTCCTAAGCAGCGCCGGTCTCGGGGAGGAGGTGGAGCCTTCCCCGGGAACCCGGCCCCGATGGCGGCTGCCGTGTTCTCACATCACCCCGGACCACCACCCTGGACCCGGCCCCCTGTCTTCCCGCTAAAGTAAAGCATGCCTTCTCACCCGGTACGGCGCGCCGCCCAGCAACTTCTAACCCTCTCTCTAGTGTGCAGCCTGTGGCAAACAACCGCGCGGACGCAAACGGCGAACCAAACCCCCGCATCCCTGATGGAGACCGGCACCGGCGCGGTAGCCGGTCCGTTCAACGCCACTTTCCTGCAAGGCGGGCTCGGCCTGCGCAAACGCCTCGCTGAACATAGCCCCATCGCCCGCACGCAACAAAGCTGGGCCATGACCCTCTGGTTCAAGACGGAAGACCCGGCAGCCACCTCACTGCTGGCGGGCGTCGGTGCGCCGGGCAATACCTCACCCCGCTATCTCGCCCTGCGTGGCGGCCGCGCGCTCTTCTGGGCCGGTGGCGAAAGCGAAGGGCACCTCCTGGAAGGCCGGACGCCGCTTGCGCCGGGCCTCTGGCACAGCTTGGCTGTCTCGGTCGACGACCGTGGTGCCTCGCACCTGTATGCGGACGGCGCGGAGGCCGCGGCCGGAACAATTATCCTTGGCCCATCGGAAAGCGTCCTCGATCTTGCCCCCGCGGCCATGCCGCCCGGACCCGGCTTTCACCACTTCGGAGGTTGGCTTGCTCAGGTAACCCTGCGCGATCGCGCACTGGGGACCGGGGAGATCGCCGCCATGAGCACGCCGCCGCCCGGCCTCGACAACCTGCCGTTCGAAGAAGGCTCCAAGCCCTGGCCCGTCCAGACTCACGCCTTCCCCGGGCTGCTTGCCCCGCAGGATCCCGCCACCCTCCCGCACAGCGCCGCGCCTTTGCGGACGGGCAACGCCGTCCCGCCGCTTGCGGGTGCCGACCTGCCCC
>CAXTWP010000443.1:1630-2492 GCA_964247945.1 uncultured Acidobacteriaceae bacterium
CCCTCACCCTGCGGCACGGCTGGCAAATGGCGGACGCGGCGGAGGTTCACCTGCCCGGCGAGCAGATCGCCACCGTCAGCTTCGATGCCGGCCGTTGGCTGCAAGCGACCGTGCCCGGCACCGTACTCACTACCCTGATCGACCGCGGCGTCTACCCCGACCCCGACTTCGGCCTCAACAACATGGCCATCCCCGAGTCGCTCAGCCGCAAGAGCTTCTGGTATCGCAACGCCTTCATACCGCCCGCGTCGATGAAGGGCCGCATGCTCCAGCTCACCTTTCACGGCATCAACTATCGCGCCACCGTCTGGGTCAACGGCCGGCAGGTGGGGGAGATCGTCGGCGCCTTCCGCCATAAGAGCTTCGATGTCACGTCGTTCGTCAAAGCGGGAGAGCAAACCGTCATCGCCGTCAGAATCGATCCGCCGCCGCATCCCGGCATCGCGCATGAGCAATCAATTGCCGCCGGCGCGGGCGCCAACGGCGGCATGATGATGCTCGACGGCCCGACCTTCGGAGCCACCGAAGGCTGGGACTGGATGCCTGGCATCCGCGACCGCAACATGGGCCTCTGGCAGGATGTCACCCTCACCGCGACTGGCGGGGTGGCCGTTGACGTCCCGCAGATCATCACCAGGCTGCCGCTGCCCAACCGCGACCACGCCGACATCACCGTCCGCGTGCCCCTCCAAAACCTCTCCGCGCGCGAGATCCGCGGCACCGTCGAGATCGCCTTCGACGATGTGCGCCTCTCAAAATCCGCCACCGTGCCCCCGGGCGGCACCACCCTGACCTTCGCGCCCGGCGAGTTCAAGCAACTCACCGTCCGACAGCCGCGCCTCTGGTGGCCCAACGGCTACGG
>CAXTWP010000444.1:0-2489 GCA_964247945.1 uncultured Acidobacteriaceae bacterium
GGTCTCGGACCCCATAGTCCAGGTACTGCCACAGCAGAGCCCCGACGGCAAATGGATCCTGTTCGCGAGCAAGGGGAAGTGGTTGTCGGGTGAACCGTATGCGCTGTACCGCGTGGCAGAGGCGGGAGGACCGCCGGTAAAGATCGACATCGGCGGCCCGCTGGACGAGTACCGCTGCCCGATCGCCGGCAAACATTGCATTCTGCGGGAGACGGAGGGGCGGACCGCGTTCCATTATTACGCGCTCGATCCGGTCGCGGGCAAGGGCCATCTGCTGTGCAGCACTCCGTGGACGGAGAGTCTGCTCTGGGACTGGAGCGTCTCACCCGGTGGAACGGAGATCGCGCTTCCCGTGCTTGATCCGGCAAGGCCGCGCATCCGGGTCATTCCTTGTGCCGGGATCAAGACGACGAGCGTGGCGCACGAGGTTGCAGTAAAGATCGCGCGACAGTTGATGGAGGCGACTTGGGCGGCCGACGGCCATGGCTGGTTTGTGTCGGCCGCGGCGCTCAGAGGAGCGGATCTCTTCTATGTTCGCCTGGACGGAAGCGCGACGTTACTCAGGCATGACGATCCACTTTGGGGCGTGCCCTCGCCCGACGGCCAGAAGCTGGCGTTGGTCGGCGAGACGGTGGACAGCAACGTGTGGCTCTTACGTTGATGAAGACTTAATGAAAGTCATGCGACTCCGTTGGGCGGCGGTTACATTTACTTTCTTCGATGTTGCGCTCGGATGTGGACGACGGTATCGACGTTTTGGAGCGTTCCTTCGATCAGCAGGAAGCGTTCATACGTCACCAGACAGCGGATCCGCTCGTAGAGTTCGGGGTCGATAATGGCATTGGAGATGCCGTTCGTCTTCGATGGAAAGGAAGATAAAGCTGTGGGCGGTACCCGGTCGCTGCCGGGCGATCACGCAGCCAGCGATGCGGGCTTTGACTCCGTGGCGAAGTACGCGGAGGTCATCGGCGCTGGAGACGTTTGGGCGATGATAACAACATCTCTCTGGGAGGCTCCAAGGTGCGGCTTACAAGGCAAATGGTCAACGCGGGCAACGGCATGGATCAGGTCTTCGGCTATGATGCGATGGGTCGCATCACCCTCCTGCCGACGTGCAGGGCCTCGACCTGGGGGCACTCGGCCGATCAGTCGTATTACGCTTACGATTGGGCGGGCAATTTCACCAGCAAGAATCCAGCGGGTAACCCCGGTACGTTCACTTACGGCTGGTCGGCCGCGAGGGAGCTTCGCCAATGGACGAACGGCCCCATCAGCTACTCCCTAGGCAACGGCCTTTCGCAGTACAACCTGTACGACAACATGGGACGGCTTCAGGGAGGCTGGTCTGTACGCAATCTCCTTCCTTCGGGTGCGGTAACGGGGCGCAGCAGGTTTACGGGTTCTACAGGAATCAAACCGGCAGCCAAATATCTTCCACGGCCGACAATGTGACCGGGCCGAACACGCAGTACGCCTACGATGAGTTCAAACGGCTCAAGACCACCAACTACAACAACGGCCAGCAGACCTTCAGCTACAGCTATGACCGCTACGGCAACCGGTGGCAGCAGAACGCGCCGCAAGGTGGCTGGGCGCCGAGCTTCATCTTCGATACGGCGACGTCGCTCAAGGCACCCACACCCGCGCCAAGTCCATGCCGAACTCTACCCCATCGTCGACGACACCCCCAGCCGACAAACGTCTCCTTGACCTCTACACCCAACTCCACCACCCTCCAACAACTCACGAAACGAAACCACCCCACCCGGCGATCCGCACCCTAGTCCCTCGTCCCTACTTCCTGCTTCCGCAACTCCACCATCCGCGGATGCAGCAGCTTTGCCGTCAATGACCGGGTCAGCGCCTCCACCGCCCCCCGCTGCTCCGCTGTCAGGCCGGCCAGCTTCGCCGCACTGCGCGCCAGTTCCGCCTCGCGCACCGCCTCCGCCTCGCGCTGCAAGGCAGCGATCGCCGGCGAAGCCCCACGCGCTTCCATCCGCTGCTCGTACTTCTCGACCTCCTCCGTCACGATCGCCTCAGCCGTCGCCGCCTCGCGCGACCGGTCCGCCAAGTTCGCCCGCGCCACCTGCTGTAGGTCGTCGATATCGTAGACGAAGCAGCCCTCGACCTCGTTCATCCGGGGGTCGACATCTCGCGGCACCGCAATATCGATGAAGAACATGGGTCGATGCCGTCGCCGCTCCAGAAACTGCCGCCCATGCGAGGGCGCAAAGATCTTATCCGGCGCGCCCGTCGACGTAATCACAATGTCCGCCCGGTCGGCCTGCGCGTGCAGCTCCCCAAACGGCACCACGCTCGTCGCCGCCGGCGAGTGCAGGAACTCCGCCGCCAACGCCTGTGCCCGCGCCTCCGTCCGATTCGCGACCAGAATGCTCGACGCTCCCTGCGCGATCAGGTGCCGCGCCGCCAGCTCCGACATCTTGCCCGCGCCCACCAGCAGCACCGTCTTGCCCTGGAGCGTCCCGAAG
>CAXTWP010000445.1:0-2460 GCA_964247945.1 uncultured Acidobacteriaceae bacterium
CCATAAGGTAACAGAGGTTTTTCGGGCCATGACTCATAAGGATGCATTGAATGAATTGGCGGTAGAGCGATACCTGTTAGGGGAGCTCTCCGGCGAGGCCCGCGACAGATTTGAGGCGCATCTCTTCGACTGTAGAGAGTGCGCAAGCGATGTCCAGGAAGGCGCGCTCTTCCTGGAGGCAGCCGGAACGGAGCTGCGGCAATTCGCTCAGTCCAGGGCAGAGGCTAAGGAGTCGCGCAGTTTCGCGTGGCTACGGCAGGGCTGGGCGCTGGGGCCGGCCTTGGCGGCATGTCTGGCTGTGATCGTGTATCAATCGGCCATAGTGCTGCCGGGGATGCGGACGCAAGTGGCGGAGTCGCGTGCCGCGATTGCTGAGGCGGAGACACCTGCCGTGCTGACGCCGCTGGTGTTGGCAAACGCCGGGGCACGCGGCGGTTCCGTCGGAGAGGCCTCACTGCCTGCGATCGCCGAGCCGCGGCATGGCTTCTATCTACTGTCGGTCGACATCCCTCCGGCGGCGAACGCGGCGATCTATCGCTGCACCTTGTATTCCCCCTCCGGGGAAGCTGTTTGGCATGTAGACGTCTCCCCGCAGCAAGCGCACGATACTGTCATGATTCAAGTGCCTGCGACGACGGCGAAGGCGGGAATCAATGAACTTCGTATCGAGAGCATTCCAGCGGCGAAGGTTAACGGAGATCGGTCGGCGGAACTCGCTAGATATAGATACAAGTTGAGTATTGCCAAGTAGGATGGAACAAAGCTGCACGGGCCCCGAAGTAGAACCACTTCTCTCAGGAGCAGTTTTATGAAAGCCGGCAGCAAAGGGGTGAACGGCGGCACCAACCGGGTGATGTATTACCACGCGGACGCCTCGCCCATGGGTGGCCACCTGACGCATCCCAAGGAACTGGTGCTGTCGGCGAAGGGGTCGGTATCGCTGGGGCAGGCGGGCGGGCACGCCGCGTCGAAGGTGAAGAACTTCCGGCCGCACCCGGAGGTCTCGACCGGGACGGCGTACTCGGTGGCGAAGGGCGGCGTCAACGCGGAGACGGGCAACTGGACGACCGTGGTGACCTCGACGGTCGAAGACCTGAAGCTGTTCGATGTGGTCACGGCGGACCGGATCGTGGCGAACCTGTCGATCGAGCATCCGCGCAGGGGAGATTACCCCTGCGTCTGCTTCGACGGCTGCGTCTTCGAGAACCTGCGCATCGCGGGCAAGCCGGTGACGCTCGACCTGGACCTCGCGCTGCTGACGGCGAAGCAGCATGACTTTCCCGACGTGCCTTGGCCGGAGGTGCCGGGGTTCGTGAAGCGGGCGGT
This sequence comes from uncultured Acidobacteriaceae bacterium, assembly GCA_964247945.1. Classification (GTDB taxonomy): domain Bacteria; phylum Acidobacteriota; class Terriglobia; order Terriglobales; family Acidobacteriaceae; genus Edaphobacter. The sequence continues at coordinate 1,327 of CAXTWP010000445.1, forward strand.
GGCGCAGAATGCGAAGATCGTTCGGGACGCGGAGGCTCCCGCGCCGCTGCGGAGCCGGTATGCGTGGATGAGTCAGAAGAGTCAGCGCACGCAGAAGGGGTATATCGCATGCTCTCTGGTGGCGGGGGTACAGGGAACGGTGCCGGGCTCAACGTTTGGGCACGTGGTGCGGGTGCCGGGGTTTGGCGATTTGTTTCTGGGCGAGCTGATCGTGGACGCGCGGTCGTTCCACCTGAATATGCTGCGGGCGGAGATGGGCGGCAACGGGAACAACAGCCCGGCGAACGGAAGCACGGCGAAGAGCGGCAAGACCCCTCGCGGCGCGGTGAATGGCGGCAAGGCGAACGGCAAAGTCGCCCTACAAGCAAGAGCAGGCGACGACCCACCCACAGCACCGGTTGGCAACTTCAGTTTTGCTTCCACACGCGGCAACGGATTGCCCTCTCCGTAATTTCAAGGGACAGTTAGGCTGACTCCTGGTATCTGTAGGTTCTTGAGGGAGGTTCGAACTTCATGAGGCGGTAGCCTGATTGGAAGATCTGCTTAATCTTCGACTGAAAGCCTGTATAGGCCTCGGTGTTGCTGTGCTTACCTGGTCTGCCGGTTGCAGATTGGATAATAAGAAGCAGCAGCCTGAGTCCATTCAAAAACAGGTAGAAGCGAAGTTTGTTTCCGGCGATCTTGTTGAATCGCAAAAGATCGCTGAACAGGCGCTTGAGCAATTTGCTACAGTTTCTCCCTGGAACGCAACGTTTCGGGTAGACCTCGCGGAAATCTATCTCTATCAGGGCAAGTACGAAAAAGTGGTATCTCTTCTTCGAACGTCCTTGCCACCTAACTTTCCGCCCAATCAACTCATCCGTCAATGTCTGCTTGTATCAAGGGCGGAAGCACACCTGGGCCACACGGAACTTTCCCGGGCAGCTCTTCAAAGAGCCGAATCGCTCAAACCTACCGGTCTGATGCTTGCAAAATTAGAAGGTGTTCAAGGCAGGCTATACCTTGAACAAGGTCGTCTTGACCAAGCTCAAAAATTCTTCCAATCAGCCCTGGAGGAGTATTTACGGCAGAATAGCTTGTTCGAAAGTACTGAGATGTGGCAAAACCTGGGCGTCGTCGCGCTGCAACTAGAGC
>CAXTWP010000446.1:0-2447 GCA_964247945.1 uncultured Acidobacteriaceae bacterium
CCCTCCCACGCCGCCGTTACCCTCTTCCAGGCCACCCGCCCCGAGACCCGCGAGCAGCTCCAAACCCGCCTGCTCGCCCTCGCCAAAGAGCAGGGAAGAGATGTCTATGCGGTCGAGACCCTCGGCGGCGAACTCGTCCCGCGCCTCCTGTACGTCGTCCACGCCGACGGCCGCCGCGAACTCGTCCGCGGGGCGGCCTTCGATGAACTCGACACCCGCAGCATCCGTTCCGGCATCCTCGCTGCCGGCGGCGATCCCTACATCGCTAATAATCTCGGTCCCATACCCCAGACCACCATCGCCCCGAGCCTCCTCTTCGGCGACATCGCCGTCAAGCGGGCCAGTGAAGAGCAGCAAAAACTTCCCTACTACAGCCCTCCTGTGACTCCCTGAGCCGCAAGAAAGATCACCTTCGCCCAAGCGCAACGACTCGTCTGCGTGGCTCAACTATGCTCTCCGGAGATGTCCGAAATCATCCTAGAGACTACTTCTGCTCGTGGAGGGACAAGGTGTGAAGGGTTATGCGGACGATGGCGCTGTTGTGACTGTGGAAGTTCAGGCCGCGATCGGTTTGGTCGCCGTTCCAGATGCGGTTGGTTTGCCAAGCGTCGCCGGTATACCGTCCTTCATCGGCTTCGAGGATTTCAAGCTGCTTGTTGCCGGCTTCGGCGGCAAGGCGGAAGCTGACGCTGGCGTCAAAGCCGGTGACGAGGAACTCATAAGGGCCTAGCTGCGCGACCAGGGCGCGCCCTTGGAAGTCGGCGGTACCGGGCGGCTCCTCGCCGTCGTGCTGAGGGAAGCCGAAGGAGATGACAGCCTCGGTGTCGCCGAACCGAAGGACCTGACGGGAAGCGCCCTTTTCTTCAACAGCGGTCTGGAGCTTGCCTTCGAAGTTGAGCCGGGCGGTCTGCTCCTCCATGGAGGCGAAGAGGGCGAAATTTTCGGCCATGTTGTCCGGGAGCTTGCCGTCGGTGATGGTCCAGTTGGTGTAGTCGACCCCAAAAGGCGAGAAGCCGATGGCACCGCGCCCGAGCGCATAAAAGAAGTATCGCCCGAAGGTCTTGCCGAGGCCGGTCTCGGGAATGAAGACGGGATTGTCGGGGCGCTGGTAAGCAATAAGGGTTTCGCGTAGGAAAGTGGCGTCACCGGAGTAAAAATCGGGCGCGAGGATGTCGATGGAGGGTGCGGCTGCCTTCCAGATGTTGATGTTTCCCTGCTGCGGACCGCCGCTGGGATACTCTTGGCCGGGACTGGGATGGTCCCGGTTCTCAAGCGCATGGACGGGGTAGGTAATCCAGACGTTGCAATACATCGGAATAGGGTGTTCGGCCTTACCGGCCTGGGCGAGCTGGTTGATGTAGCTGGCAGTCGAGTAGGCGGCGAAGCGCTCGTCGGCATCGGCACCGAAGACTTGGGACCAAGTACCGCCGGGAATGTGGAGCGCGGCGGTAAGGGCGGAGGGCACGAGGCCGGCAAACAGCTTATCGGCTGACGAGGAGTAGTCGCGCACCGCGCCGATCGAGCCGGATTCGTTCTCGACCTGGATCATGATGACGGTGTGTTTGTCCGCATCGATCTCATGGACGTGACGCATAAGCGCGGTGAAGGCTTGCTTGTCGGCGTCCAGGTTTGCCGTGGAGTTGAGCGACATAACGTCGAGCAGCTTGCCATGGGAATCGATCTCGCGCGGGTACTTTTGCAAGTCGCTCTTCATCCACGCGGGGACGTAGTGGTTCTGGCCGTTCTTCCAGGTGCCGAACCAGAGGATGACGAGGCGTAGATGGTGCTCACGCGCCCCATCGACAAGCAGGTCCACCGTGTTGAAGTCGAACTTACCCGGCTTGGGCTCCATCTGTTCCCAGTAGACGGGTGCCTCGACGGTGTTGACGTGCATGGCGTCGAGCGCGGGCCAGACCTCGGGCAGAGAGCTGGCCCATGAGCTGGAGTTGTTGATCTGGGCACCAAGCATGAGGAAGGGTTTTCCGTCGACCATCATGGCGAAGTGGCCGTCATGGCGCATCAGACGCGGGGCGGGTGTTGGCGCGTCCTGAGCCGCGAGTAGGAGGGTAAGCGGGCAAAGCAGCACCGGCAGCACTAACTTGTGCATCTTCAAAGCCGTAACTCCATCGAAATAGGTTCGCAATCGATAACGGATCACTTTACGCCTGCTGCGCGCCATCGGCAATTGCCGATATGGACAGCCTCTTAATGTATGCGTGTCCATGCTACGGAATATGCTTGACAAACTCATCGCGGCTCTGCGAAAGTTCATCTGCTCTAAAGAACAATTGGCCTAAGGTAGGACGGTCGAGGTGCGAGTGGAGGCTGACCAACTCGCAACAGTCCAGCCCGCGGGCGATCAAATTGACTCCGGTCTTCGGATGCCGGACGCGATTAGACGATCACATCACTCAGCCCGCAAGTCTTTGGGTGGAGTAAAGCAGGAT
>CAXTWP010000447.1:0-2425 GCA_964247945.1 uncultured Acidobacteriaceae bacterium
AGCGTTATGTAGAGGAAACCCAGAGGGCGCAAGGCGACGGTGATAGCGTCGAGGGCGTCAAGCGAGAAGGCGCGTGGCAGTTCGTCGCGGCTGATCTCGATGCGCGCCAGCTCGCCGTGGTGGCGGACGCGAAGTTGGCGGTATCCCAGTGCGTGAAGGGCATCTTCAGCCTGTTCGACCTGGGTCAGGTTTTCGCGGGTGACGGCGCGGCCGTACTCGATGCGGGAGGCGAGGCAGGCTGAGGCGGGTTTGTCCCAGATACGCAGGCCGCGCTGACGGGCTAGGGCGCGGATCTCCGCCTTTGTAAGTCCGGCGGTAACGAGGGGAGCGACTGCATGGTGCTGGGCGGCGGCCTGCTGGCCGGGGCGGAAGTCGGCTTGCCCTGGAGCACGGTCGTCCAGGTTCATCCCATAGGCGAGGTGGGCGAAGTTGCGGGTGGAGCGGTAGGCCTCCATCTGGGTGAAGAGCTCGTCCTTGCAGTGGAAGCAGCGTTGGCTGTCATTGCGGCGGTAGGCGGGGTTATCAAGCTCCAGGGTGGAGAGGATGTGGGTGGGGATGCCGTGCTCGGCGGTAAAGGCGAGGGCGGCGGCAAGCTCTGTGCGTGGGAGAGAGGCCGAGTCCGCGATGACCGCGAGCATCTTCTCGCCGAGTGCCTGATGCGCGGCATAGGCGAGGAACGCAGAGTCGGTTCCGCCCGAGTAGGCGACGAGAACGGAGCCTAAATCGATGAGGGTGGTATGCAGGAGCGCGGACTTGGCGGCGAGGTCCATCAGCGGCGATTGTAGGTCAGATGGGAGTCAAGTGGAAATCGCTGCTTCAAAAACGGCCAGAGAAGCAGGAGAATGAGGCCTCCTGCTCTCCGTGTTAAAGATGCCGACCGATTAGCGGTGACCGCCACCACTGCCACCGCCATGGAACCCACCGCCACCACTTGCGGCCGCACCGTGCAAGCTGGAGGCTGATGTTGCCGTGCCATGAAAGGTGTTTGAGGAGGCGATCGCGGTGCTATGGCTTCGCGCTACCCCACGGTAGCCGTAGCCGCCATAGATCAGACCGCCGCCGTAGAGGTAGCCGGGCGAGTAGAAGCCATAGCCAAACGGGTTGAAGAACAACCCGTCGCCGGGCAGCCAGGTGTAGCTGTAGATAGTGGGGCTCCAGAACCAGCCGGGAGCGAACCCACCCCCATAGCCGCCGTAGCCGTAGTTTCCGGCGTAGCTCTGGGCAAGGTGTAGATTGGCTTCGCCGAGGTAAGAGGAGCGCAGGCTGCTCCAGCTATAGAGCTGGTCGGTGGCCTCGAACTGCTTGCGATCAAAGCCGACGGGCTTGGCCGCGTCACCGTTGAAGGCGAACTGTTTGCCTTCTTTCACCTTGACGGGCTTCTCATTTGGCTGAGGATTCAGGCTGGCAAAGGCCAGGGCCTCACCTTCGAGGACACGAAGCGTACTAGCGTTGGCATCGAACTCGTAGAGGCCGGCCTTAAGGAGTTGTGTTTGCTGATGGTTTAGGTCGATCAGGATGTCGTTCTGTTTGTACAGATGATCGACCTCGATGCCGGCACGGCCCTGTGTGACTTGGACTTCGGTGTGAGTCAGATCGGGTGTGACCATCTTGATGGTCGTGTTGTTGTCGAGGCGCAGGAAGACACCGGGGGTGAGCAGGAGCTCTGCCTTGCCGTCAGCCGTGGCGAAGAACTGACCGGCGGAAAGCTCCGTGTGGCCTACGGCATTCGGGGAGAGCTGCCGGCCTTCAAGGGAGGCCTGACCTTCAATATAGTTGACTGTTCCTGGGCGGGCTGAGATCGCGCTCTGAGAAAACAAGGGCGCCGACAGAGTCGCCACGGAAAGCAAAACATGAATTGCTTTTGACCTTGGCATGGTTCCAAAACCTCTGTTGTTTAGATGGAGTTAGAGGCAAAAGGTTACATAAGGGTAAATGGCGGCCGGATGAGCTGATGCCAGACTTCGGGGTCGACCGGGACACCAAGGCGCAGGTTCTCTTCGCGCAGGCGGAGGGTCTGTTCACCAGGGTAGCGGGCGGGATCGCCGGGTTCGGCGGGGGTGGCGTCACGGACAGAGGCCAGAACGCCTTCAGCAATGTGATCGAGTTCCTCGGGCGAGGCGAAGGTGCCGGGATCGATGGCGAGGAAGAACTGCGAGACGCCGGATTCCCGGTTGGGGTCGGTCGAGACCTGGTGGGTGGCCTGGCCGCCGGAGAGCATGGCGGCGAAGAGATCGAGGGTGATGGCGAGGCCGGAGCCTTTCCAGAAGCCGATGGGCAGGGCGCGCTGGGATTGCTCGATGACGGCGGCGTCGGTGGTGAGAGCACCTTGGGCGTTGAACCCGGCGGCGACTGGTAGCGGTTCGCCTCGTTTGCTGTAGGCGGCCAGGGTGCCGTACGAGAACTGAGATATGGCCATGTCCAGGAC
>CAXTWP010000448.1:0-641 GCA_964247945.1 uncultured Acidobacteriaceae bacterium
GAAAACCTCCGCGGCCGCCTTTACCTTCACCCGCTCCGACATCCGAACCGTCCGGCTCACCCGCAGGTCGAGGCTCATCCGGTCTGGAAGCCGCTCGGTATTCCGTCCGATCGTCGGCAGGTACGTAGCCCCTCCCGAGCCGTTGATGCTTTCATGGCCGCCGGTCAGCCGCGTCCCGCCGAAGATTTGCAGGCTATACGGCCGCCCGCTGCCCTCAATGAACACCGGCGCAGCATCCCAACCATTCGCTGCCGCACGCACCCAGCGGCTCTCCGCCCGCAGCGTCGGCGACCACATCACGTCCGCCACCACCCGATGTGGGTAGTTCAGGCTTGACAAACCCTTGTCGTATCCCAGCTTGAACGGGTCGAACTGCCCATTGGTCCGCGGCGTCCCCCCGCCCATCTGCCCGTAGTCGATTGCCTTCGACCACGTCCAGTTCACCCGAAAGTCCATCCCACCTCGCCCACGCCGCTCCAGCCCCGCCACCAGGCCGTGATAGGTTGCGTTCGAGTTGGACACGATGTCGGTCACCGGCCCAAAGCTGGTGGACACACGCGACCTATACACCGGCAGCACAAACCTCTCACCATCTTTAACCCCAATGGCTCCCGTTCCTCCCTGTAGTTGGAAGGTCTCCT
>CAXTWP010000448.1:651-1150 GCA_964247945.1 uncultured Acidobacteriaceae bacterium
CCCGCCGACCTCATGCTCCAAGGTGAAGCTCCCCTGTTGCACCGACGGCAGTTGAAAACGCTTGTCAAACACCGTCGCCGAGGTCGTCGCCGCCACCGCGGCCGGAGGCGTGGTCAGGTAGTCGCACCCGTAGCCAAATCCCTGGCTCGCGCCCGTCACCTGCGGGCACTGCGTCTCCGTCGTCGGCAAAATCCGCACATGTGTGGTCGAAGCCGGCAGCGCCGTATCCACCATCGCGCTGCGAATCGTCGTTCCCGGCAGTCGCCCAAAGTACAGGCCCGCGCCCGCATGGATCACCCAGCTGCGCCACCCGAACGGAACCCAGGACACCCCGACGCGCGGCCCATAGTTGTTAGTGTCCTCGGGAAAAACGCTCGTCGCCCCCGCATTACCCGTCGCCGTCGCGCCCGCCGCCGCCTGCCCGGGCAGACCTTTGCCAAAGATCGCGTCCAGGGCCGCATTCGGCGTCTTCGGAAACGGCAGCAGCTCATACTCATAC
>CAXTWP010000448.1:1160-2415 GCA_964247945.1 uncultured Acidobacteriaceae bacterium
CCGTCAGCCCAGCCCGCACCCGCCAGTCCTCCTGCACAAAGCCCGCCCACTCCTGCGTGTCGAAGGTCGTCGTCTGCTGCCCGAAGCTCTGGCTGAAGCTGCGAAAACAAAAATCATGCACCGCCGCATGGATCGATGGGCAGCCACCATTCGGGTAAGCATGGACGTTGAAGGTATAGTCCGTGACCCAGTCCACCAGCCCACCGGCGTGGCCGCCCGTCACCCCGCTGTCGTAGCTGAAGGTTCCCTCCAGGTTTGCAAGCGCGTCAATCAGGTCATGCACCATGCTCAACTCGCCGCCCACGCGCACCAGATGCCTCCCCTTCACCCAGCCCACCGTCTCCGCCACCTGCATCCGCCGTTCGTCTGGATACGCCTTCCGTCCCAGCGCCGCCGGCGTCCCAAAGAGCAGCCCCTGCGGCGCAATGTTCACCTCCGGCGCAAAACCGCCCGGCCCGATCGCAGGCTCCTGCGGCAGCGGGGTCTGCGCCGTCTCATACTGGAAGTCCCGCGCATAGCCCGCCCGCACCTCGTTGCTCAGGCCCCTGCCCAGAAACGTCGTCCACCGCGCCACCGCCTCATCCACCGAGCCGTCGTTATTGCCCAGGCTCGCCGCGCCCCGCGCCACCACCGCCGCCGTCGTGCCCCCCGCGGGAGAGTTCCACACCGCATGGTTGTACTGCACGCTCACGTGGTTCGCGCCCTTTACCCGCAGGTCGACCTTGCCGAACGCGATCGTCTGATCGTGCGTCCGCGGCACCATCCCGGTCAGGCTGGAGAGATAGTTCAGCGCCGCCATCGTCTTCGCCGCTGTCACCCCACGCGTCCCCAGCAGCGCCGTCTGCGTTGCCGTCAAGCTGTAAAAGCCCGCATAAGAAGGCGACGAAACCGCCGGAAAGTCCCGCTGCTGCCGGTCGTACGTCCCAAAGTAGAAGACCTTTCCGCGCCACAGCGGCCCACCCAGCGAACCGCCCGCCTGCTGCCGCGTATCCTGCGGCTTCACTAAGCCCGAAGCCACCACGCCATTGCTGTAAGTCGTCGCCACTGAGAACGGGTTGGTCGCTCCCCACGCGCTGTTCCGCAGCGTCAGGAATCCCGTCCCATGCATCTGGTTGGTCCCGCTCTTCGACACCACCGTCGCCACGCCACCGGCCCCGTGCCCATACACCGCTGTGTACCCCTGCTCGCTCAGCCGAAACTCCCGCACCGACGCCTGCGAAAACGTGGTAGCCGCGCCCGCATGCCGCCCATACCC
>CAXTWP010000449.1:0-2407 GCA_964247945.1 uncultured Acidobacteriaceae bacterium
TCATAACACCGCTCAGCCAGCCCACCCTCACCCCCGGTGTCCTGCTCCTGCTCGACCTCGACCAGCGCTTCTCGAAGGATGTTGAAACCCGCGGCGGCGCGGCCTTCCACGACTGGGTCGCGCTCGACGGCGTCCTCCTGAACAACGGCAAGGGTGCCGTCAGCGGCTTTACCGCCATCACTGCGCAGGCCGTTTGGAACCCCAGAGACTATCAACTCGGCTGGGTGACTGAAGGTGCGCAGATGGGCCCCTCGAACGACATGGGCTTCACCTGGGGCCGCTACACAGGCCATTCCAAGGACGTGCACGGCGCGCCGATCGAGACCTCCGGCCGCTACATCACCGTCTGGAAGAAGATCGAGAACGGCAAGTGGAAAGTCGCGCTTGACGCGAGCGCCAACGACGCTCCACCCGCCGGCACCTGCTGCTCCCTGCCAACTCCCTAAACCACGATCAGGCCGACAGCTCCTCCCGGAGCCCTTCCATCTCCGCCAGGGCGTGCCGGTTGCCGGAAGCGTTTGCCACGCCGATACCGGTGTGCAGTCGAGCCAGCGCCTCTTCGGTCCTCCCCAGCTTCGCCAACGTCTGCGCCGACATCTGGTACGCGGGCACGTAATCTGGGTTATGCGCCAGCAGGGTGTCGAACTCGGCCAGCCCATGGTCGGCTTCTCCCTTGCCGATGTGCTCCAGCGCCAACCCGTAGCGGGCGAAGTCGTTTGTGGGGTCTAGCTGCAACAGCTCCGTCAGTGCGGCGATCTTGTCCATCCCTTCATTCTATGCCCGTAGTAACGGCCATTTAGAATGGCAGTATGGCCGAAGCCCGCACCGTCGCCGAGTCCCAGTCCGAGCGCAGCGAGATCGTCTTCCCCGCCGACTCCAACGCCCTTGGCAACCTCTTCGGCGGACGCCTGATGCAGTACATCGACCTGACCGGCGCCATGGCCGCCAGCCGCCACGCCCGCGCCATCTGCGTCACCGCCAGCATGGACCACCTCGACTTCGTCTCCCCCGTGCGCGTCGGCGAACTGCTCATCCTCAAGGCCAGCGTCAACCGCGCCTTCCGCACCTCCATGGAGGTCGGCGTCCGCGTCATGGTCGAGGACATTCGCGCGCAGGCCTTCCGCCACGTCTCCTCCGCCTATCTGACCTTCGTCGCCGTCGACCACACCGGCACTAAAATCCCTGTACCCGCCGTCCTTCCCGAAACCGGCCACCAGCGCCGCCGCTACGAGGATGCCGGTCGCCGCCGCGAGATGCGCTCCGGCGAGACCGACCGCAAGCGCCAGCTCCGCGCCCAGTCGCCCGCTACCTTCAACGTCTAACCGCAAGCGCATAATGGGAGGGAGGATAATACCCATGGCCACCGCGACTCCGCACGGCATCGCCTCACCTGCGCTCACCATCGAGGAGTACCTCAACACCAGCTATCGCCCGGACTGCGACTTCGTAGACGACCATATCGAGGAGCGACATTTGGGTACTCCAAAACATTCTCTGTTGCAAATGGAACTTGGATTTTGGTTTCGCTCTCACCGAGCCGAATGGAAGGTCCGCGTCATGGGCGATGTACGCACCCGCACCCGCCAGACCCGCGTCCGCCTCCCCGATGTCGCCGTCGTGCGCGAGGAGGTCATGGACCTCGAAGAAACAGTTATCTCCAGCCCCCCACTGATCGCCATCGAGATCCTCTCCCCGGAAGACCGGATGAAACGCGTCGTTCCACGAATGGAAGAGTTTGTCGCCATGGGCGTCGCGCATGTCTGGCTTTTGAACCCCGTCAAGCGCCTCGCCTACACGCTCACCCTCACCGGCCTGAACCAGGTCGACGAGCCCCGCCTCACCGTTCCCGGGACTTCCATCTATCTCGACCTCGCTGAACTCTTTTCAGCCCTCGACTGATCGGGAGAATCTGAAGCTCCTGTATGCAAACGTTATTTGATCCAGCATGGAAAGATAATGCTTACTATCGCGATCAGTGGGAGCAGTTTTATGCCTTTCGCAAGACGGCTCTGCTCCAACTCGCGTGTGGTTGCGTTCCATTCCTTGCTGCCGTCTTTCTAATCGTTGGTGTTAACAAACTGTTTCCGGACGAGCCTCCACATCTGCTGGAAGCAATGGTAGGAGTTTTCTCATTCGTAGCGTTCTTGTACGCCGCCTATTCGCTTTTCAGAACCACCTGGTGGTATGGCGCGTGGGATTGTCCACGTTGCGGTGAGCGGTTTTTCAGGGATCGGGCGGCAGATTGCCCTGGGCACGCCATTGTCTTCACTGCGGTCTGCAACGGCCTGCCAAGTCGGAACTCACACCGAAACCTTTTATCTAAGTCTTCGCCGCTTATCTCCTCGACAGCCACATAGGCTGCCGCTATCCCGCCCATGTTCTAATTATTTCTAAGCCACAGGAGAGG
>CAXTWP010000450.1:0-1399 GCA_964247945.1 uncultured Acidobacteriaceae bacterium
GAAGAAAGAGGCCACCGGTGACGTTGTTCCAGAGGCGGGTGAGCGAGTCCGTGCCGAAGATGGCGAAGTTATCAGGCGCTTCATTGTGGACTTTACGGCGGCGGCGAAGAAGTTCAGTGAGTTCATCTTCAACGGCGGGGCGATTCTTGGGGTCATCGTACTTCAGGGTAATCCAGTAATCCAGGCTCTCCGGGTGCAGCTTGTGGTAGGTGGTGATGGGGAAGAGGACCTTATTGTCTTCGGGGTTTTTGCCGCCGCCGAAGGCCTGCTTCTGTTTATCCAGAACGCCGATGATCGTGAAGGTGACGCCCGCGGCGGTAAGCTCCTTGCCGATCGGATCAATGCCGGGGAAGAGTTCGGAAGCCACATCCGAACCCAGAACGACCACGTTGGCGGCGCGCTCCTGGTCCATGTCGGTGAAGAGACGACCGGAGGTAAGTTCAAGGCCGTTCACGTCCTTGACCGCGGGCGTGTCACCTTCGAGCTTGGTGTTCTGCATGGCCCGTCCGTTGGCGCGGACGGCAGTGATGCCGCCGCGGCCAGGCGAGCCGGCATCCACGTATTGCAGGATGGGCGAGACAGCGACGATGTGGGGGAGCTCGCGCATGGCCAGCGCGTCCTCATAGGTAAGCTGCTTGCGGGTGAGCATCTCGGTCGTCGGGCGCTGGCCGAAGACGGGAAAGCGGAAGACAAAGAGGACGTTGGAACCAAGGCTCTCCACCACGTTGGCAATGCCCGCGTTGAGACCGTTGATAACGGAAGAGATGGAGATGACCGTCATGACGCCGATCACGATTCCAAGGATGGTCAAGGAGCTGCGCATCTTGTTGGCGCGCAAAGTGTCGAAGGACATCCGGATAGTTTCTTTCAGGTCGCCGATGCGCATAGGCCTGCCTTTCGATTACATCTCCGAGCGAAGTGCGACGATGGGATCGAGCAAAGACGCCTTGCGCGCGGGATAAACCCCAAAGAAGATACCGGTGGCCGTGGCCATGAATAACCCTGCGACGACGCTCCAGACGGCAATCGCTGAAGGAAATCCGATGAGGATGGTGACGATCTCCGCCACTAGAACACCACCGAACACGCCGATCGCTCCGCCCGCCAACGCCATGGTGCCGGACTCGATCAGGAATTGAATGAGAATGTCGCGCGGGCGTGCGCCGAGCGCCTTACGTATGCCGATCTCGCGGGTGCGCTCGGTCACCGAGACGAGCATAATGTTCATGATGACGATGCCGCCTACGATCAGCGAGAGGGCCGCGATGGCGCTTGCGACCAGACCGAAGGAGTTGGTGATCGTGGTGGCAAAGCCGACCAGGGTGTTGTTGGTGTCGAGTTCAAACGACTGCGGCGCGTTCGGCGCGTCGTGACGGCGAGCGCGCATGAGCACGCGGAC
>CAXTWP010000450.1:1409-2406 GCA_964247945.1 uncultured Acidobacteriaceae bacterium
GACCTCGTCGGCGGCGGCCTCGAGCGGCGCGCCGGCGGAGGCCGCCTTGATATAGACCGTGACGGTTTTCGAGGTCCCGTAGCTCTTCTGGTAGGTGGTAAGGGGGACGCCAACCCAGTTGTCCTGGCTCGCGCCAAAGGTGCTCCCCTGTTTTTCGCTCACTCCGATAATGGTGTACGGTGTACCGACGACACGGATTTCTTGGCCGAGCGGATCGAGGCCCGGCAAAAGATGCTCCACAATGTCTGTGCCGACGATCGCGACGTGCGAGGCGTGTTCCTCGTCCGCATCGGTAAAGCCGCGGCCCTGGGCGATGTTCAGGTTCTGCAGCGCGGGCATCTGCCAGGTATAGCCGCGGATCTGGGAATCGGTGACGGACTGGGTGCCATGGACGATCTTGCCCACGGTGGCCTGCTGCGCGCCCATGCCGGTGCAGAGCTTGCAGTTTTCAAGAATGTAGCGATAGTCCGGCAGCAGGATGTTCTTGCGCTTCTGCATAGCGAAGTACTGCTCGGCGCTGGTGGTGAAGGCGGGAGCCTTAGTGACCGTGAAGACGTCCGAGCCGTAGCTGGAAAATTTGGTGGAGATGTAGCTGTTCGCGCCATTGACCAGGGTGACGACGGCGATCACGCTGGCGACCCCGATGACCACGCCTAGCAGAGTGAGCAGCGAACGGAGTCTGTTCGCCCAGAGCGACTGCAACGCGAGGATGAAGGCTTCTTTCAGTTCCATGCGACGTTCCGGGATCATCCTGAGAGTAGCAGTGTCTTGGACGAATGGCGAAGATGATTCCAGTTATGCGGCGGCATAGTGAATGTTCCACGTGGAACATTGTGGAACGTGCGCTAGACTGGAGGTGCAGGCGGCTGGATGATCGCTGCCGTTCGGGCCGTAAGGCGTTGAACGGGAGAGGAAAGTCCGAACTCCGCGGGGCAGTGTGCCGGATAACGTCCGGGACGGAGGGTTCAAGCCCTCTGGACGGCCAGTGCAACAGAGA
>CAXTWP010000451.1:0-2406 GCA_964247945.1 uncultured Acidobacteriaceae bacterium
CGTGCTGCAAGCGTCAGCACCGTGACCCCACTGGATCCAGAAGCACCAGGGACCAAAGCCTCCGCCACCCTGCACTCTGACGAACAACTGTCGCTGGTCGCCGGCTAAAGCCTGGCAGATCGTCCGCTCGACCGACTGCCTCTCCTGGGGGTTTGGAACCGCAACCGACACTTCCAGAGTTTTCTTGACGAACGTGGTGCGCCCGGTGGGCAGCAGCGCGAGTGGCATACCGCCCGTGACTTTATCACAGATCTGCCGAGCGAACCGGAGTCCCGCAGGCTTGGTTGTTGCAGCTTCGATACACTCGGGAAGTCCATGGCAGATCATTATTTAGGGGAGCGCCGGCAGCGACGCGTCGGTCTCATCCTGCTCATCGTCGTTGTCATTGCGCTGCTGCTCGGCTCCCGTTACATCGCTTCGACACTTCTCGATTACGCCTGGTGGTCCGAGATGGGCCAGCTGGATACCTGGTACGGACTCTTGCTGTACGGCACGGCGCCAGTGCTGCTCGCCACCTTGCTGCTGTGGATCTGCTTCTATCTTTCTTTCCAGATCGGAAGCCGGCACGAGGATGAAAAGCCGCTGCTTGGATTTCTGAAGCGCTCGTTCGTGCTCAAAGCCGCAGCGCTTGCCTCGTTCTTTCTGGCCTTGATCGCGGCGAATGCGACGGTGGACAACTGGACGGTTGTGCGCTTCTTCGGCGGCGGTCAGTTGCCCTCCCGAGCGGGCGATTACGTGGCTCCAGTGTTCGGCAGGTCACTGCATTTCTATTTCTTCGGTCTGCCGTTCTACAACATGCTCCTGCATCTGGTTCTGGTAGCGACCATCGGCTCGCTCCTGATCTACTGGCTCGCTTCCAACCTGCAAACGCTGAGCAGCGTATACCCAGCTTTGGCTCCGGCGGTCTGCAGTTTGAGTACGAAACCCCGCGGTTTCGCAACGTCTTTGATGCAACATTTGTCCGGCTGGCGGCGGCTGCCGCCTTGCTCGGTATGGCGGCCAAACTGATGCTGGACCGCTACGACCTGCTGTTCCAGGATCACGGGTCATTCCTGGTCGGTGTGGACTGGGTGGCGGATCACTTCGTTCTTCCTCTGCAGTGGATGGGCATCGCCGCCACCGTCGTAGCCGCCCTACTGATTTCAACGCGTCGTTACAAGTGGGCCCTGGCGCTGCTTCTGGTGCTGCCGGTCCGCTTTCTTCTTCCGCCCATTGTTTCCGCGCTTTACGTTCGCCCCAATGAACTGGCGCTGGAGCGGCCATATATTCAAGAACACATCAACGCAACTCGCGCGGCCTACGCTCTCAATGAACGCGTCAAAGAGACCACGCTGGCAGCAGAACCTGACCTGGCAGTCGATTATGACAAGCACCAGGCGCTTTTGAGCAATGTAAGGCTTTGGGATTGGCGCGCTTTTCATGACACGATCTCACAAATTCAACCTTTGCGGCCTTATGTGTACGAGGATACGGACGTCGATCGCTACACCATCGACGGCAAGATCCGCCAGGTACTGCTGTCGGCACGCGAGCTCGACATCCGGCAACTAGGCGAGGCCCGCAGCCATTGGATCAATCCGCATTTGATGTACACGCACGGTTACGGCGTGGTGATGGCGGAGTCCAATCGCATTACCTCAGACGGGCTGCCGCTGCTTTTTGTCAAGAACGCGCCGCCGGAAGTGACATCGAAGACGCTTCGCTTCACTCAGCCTGATATCTACTACGGGGAGATTTCGCACGAACCGGTTTACGTCAACACGTCGCAGCAGGAATTCGACTACCCGTCCGGCTCGGAAAGCGTGTACACGCATTATCGCGGACAAGGAGGCTTTCCGATCTCCTCGCCTTTGCTGCGTCTGGCGGCGGCGGTCAGCTACGGCGACCTCAACGTGCTGCTGACGAGTTATCTGACCCCACAAAGCCGGATGATGATTCACCGGCCGATTCTGGACCGCTTAGCCACTCTTGCGGGTTTCCTGCAATGGGATCAGGACCCGTACATCGTCCTGACGACCGACGGCCGTCTGGTGTGGATGGTGGACGGCTATATGACATCGCAGGCGCATCCCTATTCGCGCGCTGTCGACAGCGGAGTGAACTACATTCGCAATTCGGTGAAAGCCACTGTCGACGCCTACTCAGGCCAGGTTCATTTGTATATCTTCGATCCGAACGATGCGCTCATCCAGGCGTATGCTCACCTCTTCCCCCATCTTTTTCAACCCATGGCCGCCATGCCGGCTGATTTGCGTGCGCACGCCAGATATCCCGAGACACTTTTTACCGCGCAGGCTGAAATCTACCGGACCTTCCATATGCGAGACCCGGAGGCGTTCTACAACCGAGCCGACCTTTGGGATTTAGCCAAGACCGGTTCCAAGCAGAACGCCACGGCGGCGGCGT
>CAXTWP010000452.1:0-2365 GCA_964247945.1 uncultured Acidobacteriaceae bacterium
CATCTCTACACCCCACAGACAGCCATGCGCATTCGAGGCAACATGAACCCGCCGACACCTTGGCCGCCTGATATGACGACCGGGGAGAACCCGCCGAACGGCGCCATGATCGACTACACCGTTGGCCCGGATTTCAGCGGATTGCTGACGCTCGAGATCGCAGACGCAAAGGGTGAGGTAGTCGGCCGTTTCAGGAGCGACGACCCCATTCCGCCGCTTGATCCTCGTTATCCCGACCCGCTGCTATGGGCGCGCCCGCCTCGGGTGCTGTTGACGTCGGCGGGACATCATCGCTTCCTTTGGGACATGCACTATCCCCCTGTCCCGGGCATGTCGACCGGACCGGACGCGGAGCAGGCCGTCCCCGGAGACACGCCGGCCGTTCCGTCCTCACCATGGGTGCTGCCGGGTGAATATACCGTGCGGTTGATCGCGGGCGGAAAGACGCTGACCGCACCGATGACGGTGGTCATGGACCCTCGCGTGAAGACGCCCACGGCGGAGTTACAGCGGCAGTTTGCCGTGGCCCAGGGTGTATATCGCGACGCGATGAGAGCCACGGCGGCGCTGCACGAGATCACTGTGCTGCGCGAGCAGATGAAGTCGAAGTCGGCGGAGCCTCCGGTGGCTGGGGCGAGTGACTCGCTGGAGGCCAAGCTGACTCAATTAGCGGGGCGCGAGAGTGGATTTGGCGGTGGCCGCGGTGGACCGGCGGGACCGCCGACGCTGAACTCGGTACGCTCGGGGCTCGCTCGGCTGGAGTATACCCTGGAGAGCGCGGATGTTGCACCGACGGCCGCCCAGACCGAGGCGGCAACGGCGTTTGCACAACCGCTAGGGGCGCTGATTGACCAATGGAACGCGGGTAAGGCGAGCGATCTGAAGGCCCTGAACGCGAGCCTCACGCGGGAGCATCTCGCGCCGCTGGTGCTCGATACGCGGAGGATCGACCACGATGTGGTGGATCAGATTGAGTTAGGAGACGAGCCGTAAAGCTACTGTTGCCTCTCGAAGCAGTGAGGGGCTTGGGGAGGCGGGCGGGTCAAAACATAACTAAGGAACACGTGGGTTGCGAGAGTTAGCGGAGCATGTCGGCTAGGTCGTGGTCGCCTCTGGGTATAAGGGGAAGGGCCGGCTGGATAGGAACGAGCAGGTCTTCTTTTCTCATGACCAGCGTTGTGGCATTCAAACTGGCAAGTTCGAAGCCGTGGCCGTGGGTGATGGCGTCCGTAGGGCAGGCCTCGACGCAGTAGCCGCAGAAGATGCAGCGGTTGTAGTCGATGTTGTAAACCTTGGCGTAACGCTCGGCGGAGGAGATGCGGACTTCTTCCGTGTTCTCCGCAGCCTCGATGTAGATGCAGTTGGAGGGGCAGGCGGCTGCGCATAAAAAGCAGGCAACACATTTTTCCAGGCCGTTCTCATCACGCTGGAGTTGGTGCTTGCCGCGGAAGCGCTCCTGAAACTTGGCACCGCGCATGGGTCCGGGGCCGTCGGGGTAGTTCTCGACCTCGGTGGGCTGGAACATCTGCCCGAAGGTGATGCTCATACCCTTGGCGATAGCGGCGGCGTTCTTGACAATGGACATAGCCCCACTATACGACGGACCCGCGCGCAACAAAAGGCCGGCTGGGGTGAGTTGCGACTCGCTGAACAACTCACCCGAACCGAATAAAAGACAGACGCGGTTTAGTGCTGGTGGACGAACTGCATGGCCTGCTCGATCTGCTGCATGTTGAGGCCCATCGGAGACTTGCCGGTAGAGGCGAACCATTCGGGGTCGATCAGGGCATAAGCTTCGTCGACGAACTTCTCGAAGAAGGCCCAGGTCATGGTGTAGTAGCCGCCCCAGGAGATGAGGCGGAAATTGTTGCCGTTATAGCCAGCGAGAACGACGGCGTGACCGCCGATGATGGTGTTGTCGCCGCGCGGGTCGACATCCCAGACCGCGAGCGGCGGCTGTCCCTTCGGCATCATGTATTGCGGGACGTTGAAGCCAATGTAACAAACACCGCAGCAATCGATCGTGGCCTTGATGTCGTTGATCTCCTTCAGCGGCACCTCCACGAACCCGGCGAGTTTGTGCCGCTGAGCACCCGTGGGGCCATAGGGCGCGCCTGGGTTGACAAGGTAGCTGAGGACCTTTTGCTCATTTCCTCCGGGACCTTCGCCGCCTTGGTTGGGGTTGTAGCCGCAGGCCTGCTCGTAGAGCTTGACGACATCGAGATCCGGCTCGGTATCGATGCGCTTCTGAGCGTTGAAGCCCCACACTTGAAGAGCGTGATAATAAGCCGCGCAAGTACAGTCTCCGAGCGTATCGTTCCGCATAACACCCAGATTGGCGGGCATGCCTTGGTGTAGTCGAGGG
>CAXTWP010000453.1:0-2361 GCA_964247945.1 uncultured Acidobacteriaceae bacterium
GGGCTTAGGCCTTGGATTTAGCTCAGGCGTCATGAATCAAGAGTAATCGGTTAAGCGGGATCCTCTTGAGCCGCTCAAGTTATAACTAGAGTTATAATCCTGAGATGGAACTCAAGATTCGTAAGATCGGCAATGGATACGGTGTGCTCTTCCCCAAGCAATTAATGGAGGAGATGCGCGTGACGGAGAACTCCGTGTTGCAGGTGCAGAAGGTGGGCGAGGTGCATGAGATATCTCCCCACGATCCCGACTTTGCGGCCGCGCTGCAGGCTTTTCGCGATACAGAGCACGAGCATGCCAACAGTTATCGGGAACTGGCCAAATAGCGGTGATCTTTCTCAACAGCACGATGGTTAAGGCGATCCACTCGGAACTGATTCGGCATTACGGTGGGAGTTATGGGCTGCGCGACGCCGGTTTGCTTGAGTCCGCCCTTGCGCGGCCCGAGCAGATTGAGCACTACGAGGCTTCAGCCAGCGTGGGACGATTAGCCGCGGCGCTTGGTTGGGGGCTGATCAAGAATAACGCCTTTGTTGACGGCAACAAGCGTGTAGGTCTTGGCGCGATGGTGACCATGCT
The DNA here is from genome assembly GCA_964247945.1 of uncultured Acidobacteriaceae bacterium. Taxonomy (GTDB): domain Bacteria; phylum Acidobacteriota; class Terriglobia; order Terriglobales; family Acidobacteriaceae; genus Edaphobacter. The sequence continues at coordinate 580 of CAXTWP010000453.1, forward strand.
GCGGCGCAATGGGCACAAACTTCACTGCTCCGAAGCCGAGGAGACGACGATGGTACTGCGGGCGGCGGCGAGTGCGACCGAGGAGGCGGCGTGGATGGCGTGGGTAGAGCGGAGTGTGTCGCCGCTGTGAAAGTCTCGTATAGACAGGTCGTCTGTATAGACAGGTCGTCTAAGGTGGCGACATAAGGTCAGGGCCGTTGCAGGTGGGATCCTGGGTGCGGGTGACGGCGTGGATGCGGTAGCCGTTGGGAACTTGGCGGAGTTGGACGAAGTAGGCTGGGCCGGGTCGACTTCCTTTTGCGCCGGGGTCGAAGATTTCGCTGGTTATCTCCGCCTGGAAATGGGTCGGATCGTCTATGCAGGCTCGTACTGCGCCCACACTCGGATAAGGGACAATGATGTTCTTGGGCTTGTTTTCGTAGGTGAAATTGTCGAACATCGTCCAGGCGAGGGAAGCGGCGGGTTGATCGGCGAACTCGACCGCTTCGGTCCGGGGCATCTGGAGCCATTCTTCGACGCTGTCGTGTGCGTTCATGGCGATGGGCTGCACGCGATGGAGGCCATCAGCGGCAACAGCATAGCGCATCACGCCTTTACGGTTGACGCGCTCTCCACTGGTACTGACGCTGGTGCGGACTTCGAAGCCATCGACGGTGGCGCGCAGGGTGAGTGGCGGGTCCAGATCGAGTCGCCGGTAGCCGTGGTTTGCGTGCCAGAGGGGAACCGAATCCGAAGAAGCTTCAAGCTCAAAGACGTCCATGCTGAAGCCGCTCATGGTGGAAGTACACCAAGGGGTTCCATGCAGGACGAGGAGCAAGGGATGAGCGTTGTGTTCGGGGCGGAGGAGAAGCGTCTCGTAGGTGTCGCCGAAGGCCTCGCCGATGCTGGTGTAGGGCTTGCTTTGCCAGAGCAGGATGCTCTTCCATGCGCCTGTGCGTTTGCTGTAGACGAGCAGGACGTTGTCGGTGCCGCAGGCGATGGCGAAGGTCTCCTGGACGAGGAGCAGGGAGGGTTTCGGCTTTGTGACCGTGAGGGTGAGTTCTCCTCCGTAGAGCCCGGCCAGGGGTTGGTTGGTGTTGCTGTTGCTGATCTTGCGCCATTGATCGTCGGAGATCTTCCCGACTGCCGGTGAGGGCATGGCTTCAGCAAGGCGATGCTTCACGGATGCGAGGGAGGCGTCGGCCGGGAGCTTCTGGACGATCGCGTCTGACTGTTGGGCGAGAGCTTGCTTCAGTTCGCTGATGGCGTCCCGCACAAGAAGTGGGACATCGGTGTTCATGCTGTCGGGGACGGTGAGCTGCAGGAGGCGGCGCTGGGCCTCGGCGACGGATGGCAAGGGCGCGGGTTGGGCTGGAACCATTGGCAATGCGAGAAGGACGGCAGCCGCTACAGCAGCGAGCCTGGTGCCAGGGAGGCTGAAAACGCAGATTGCCTTCGGAAAGGCTAAACAGAAAGACAAAGAGCTTCTATACCGATGGCGGCTTTGGTGTGAAGCGACGCAGGCACGCCTCAGAGAGGGAATCGACATAGAGGCATCATGCGGCTGCCGGCGATGGCTATGCAAGAACTTCATGCTTGTTTGGAGATTCTCTACTTTTCGCTGCCCGGGAGAATTATGGGTTTGTTCGCGGCGAGGTCGCAGGCACGCCAGAGATACCAGCTTGCCACGGAGCGCCAGGGGGTCCAGCGGGCGGCGCGTTTGATCATCACGTCGGGTTTGGGGAGGAGGTCCGGGGTGACTTTCTCCTTGGGCTTGAGGCCGAGGAAGGTGAGGGCGAAGCC
>CAXTWP010000454.1:0-2348 GCA_964247945.1 uncultured Acidobacteriaceae bacterium
CCTGCGCTCGAACGGCACGGTCACGTATGTCGGCAAGGACATCGCCTACCACCTGTGGAAGTTCGGCCTGCTGCCGGGCAAGGACTTTGGATACAGGCCCTTTTATGAATACAACCGCGAGGCGAAGCCGGACCGGTGCTGCTGGATCTCGGCGGTAGACGGTGAGGCGGAGCACCCGGTCTTCGGCAAGGCGGACGCGATCTATAACGTCATCGACTCGCGGCAGAACGACCCGCAGAACAACGTGATCGAGGCGTTGCGCGGAATGGGCTATACCGACGCGGCGGACCGCTACACGCACTTCAGCTACGAGATGGTGGCGCTGACGCCTCGCTGTGCGATCGAGCTGGGGTATACGGTCAGCGAAGAGGACCAGGGTCGCGCGTATATCGAGGTGAGCGGGCGCAAGGGTTTTGGGGTGAAGGCGGACGACCTGCTGGACCGCCTTGTCGAAGCTGCTCAAGGACAGGTAGACGCACGGCATCCGGAGTTGGAGGAAGCTGAGCGTGGGCTGGTTGCGCGGCAGATCGCGGTGGGGGCGCTACGGTACTTTATGCTGCGGTTCCCGCGCAACACGGTGATTGCGTTCGACTTCAAGGACGCGCTGAGCTTCGAGGGGGAGACCGGGCCGTATGTGCAGTACGCGATCGTGCGAGCGGCAAACATCTTCCGCAAGGCCGGGGTGACCGAGGCGGAGGCGCTTGCGGCGGTGGCTGGGCAGAATTTTGATGGGCTGGATGATTCGCTTTGGGAGACGTGGCTGCTGGCCTCGAAGTTGACGCTGGTCATTGAGCAGGCAATTGCGACCGCGGAGCCGGCGTATCTGGCGAAGTACGCGTTCCAGTTGGCGCAGCAGTTCAACAACTTCTATCATCGGCATCACGTGCTGAACGAGACGGATGAGGGGCGGAAGGCGCTGCTGCTGGGGACGGCGGCAGTGGCGCGGCGGGAGATGGTGCGGGCGCTGGGGTATCTAGGGATTGAAGCGCCGGCGGTGATGTGACGGCTAGACGGTTGCCCGATCACTGGAGGCTGAAACGCAGATCCCCTCCGAGATTGACAGATAAGAAGGGCGAGTGAGTTCCACCCACTGCGACTTGCTCTAGTTCGCGTAGCCGCGCACCCACTCGACGATGGAGCGGACGGCGATGCCGGAGGGACCTTTGGCGATCCAGGAGCGCTGGTCCTCGATCCAAGCCATGCCGGCGATGTCGAGGTGGAGCCACGGGGTGCCATCGGCGAACTCCTTGAGGAACATGGCGGCGGTGATGGCCCCGGCCCAGCGGTGCGCGCCGGTGTTCATGATGTCGGCGATCTGGCTTTTGATCTGGTCGCGGTAGTCGTCGGTGCAGGGGAGCCGCCAGAACTTTTCGCCGCTGCTTTTGACGACGGACTGGAACTGCTCCCAGGTGGCTTCGTCGTTCGAGAACAGCCCGGCGTTATCCTTGCCCAGCGCGACGACGCAGGCTCCAGTGAGTGTGGCGGCGTCGATCAGGTGGGTGCAGCCGAGGGTCTTGGCGTAATGCAGCCCGTCGGCGAGCACGAGGCGACCTTCGGCGTCGGTGTTGATGATCTCGATGGTCTTGCCGGACATGGCGGTGACGACGTCGCCGGGTTTGAAGGCCTTGCCGTCGGGCATGTTTTCGGCCGAGCAGACGATGCCGATGACCTTGACGGCGGGCTTGAGCTGGGCGATGGCGCGCATCGCCCCGATCATGGCGGCGGCCCCGGCCATGTCGTACTTCATCTTCTCCATGCCGTCGCCGGGCTTGAGCGAGATGCCGCCGGTGTCGAAGGTGATGCCCTTGCCGACCAGGCCCATGACGGGTGCGCCGGGTGCGGGCGCGGTCGCTGGCTCGTAGGTCATGACGATGAGGGCGGGCGGCTCCGCGGAGCCTTGGGAGCCGGCCCAGAAGGCGCCCCTCTTCAGCTCGTGCAGTTTCTCCGTGGAGTGGACCTCGCAGCGGAGGCCGACCTCATCGCACATGGCGGCGGCGCGGCGGCCGAGCTCCGTCGGGGTCAGGACATTGCCGGGCTCGTTGACGAGGGCGCGGGCGAAGTTCTGCCCGGCGGCGACGATGCGGCCTTCGGCAAAGCCGCGCTCGATCTCGGCGACCTTGGCCTGGTCGAGCTCACGGGCGAGGATGGTGAGGCTGTTGAGCGATTTGTCGGCTCGGTCGGTTTTGTAGGTGTCGTAGTCGGGGGCGGCGAGCTCCGCGCCCTCGACCAGCGCGCGGGCGAGGAGATCGCAGGGGAGGCTGTCGAGGTGCTCGTCGGAGAGGGCATGGTCTTCGGGGAAGGCGAAGGCGAGATCGCGGAAGCCGCGCGGCTTGGCGGCGCGGACGGCG
>CAXTWP010000455.1:0-2336 GCA_964247945.1 uncultured Acidobacteriaceae bacterium
ACCCGTCCCCGTTCGTCCATACGTCCGGCCCATGCCCCGTGTAATCGTGCAGATGGCGATTGGGACCGAACGGCGTATGCACCCACTCGCTGCGGTAGCCCATTGGGTCGCAGCTGTACCCGCACAACAGACCGCCGCTCCAGGTGGAACCGCCATCGCCATCCCGGCTCCAGCAAAGCAGCGTGTCGTCCACATACTCCCACGCCAGCTTCCCAATCGCAAACGCCGTGCCGATCCACATCAAGTTCTGGATCTGCGCGGCCAGCCCGTACAGTTCGTAGTCCTTCGCAAAAATCAGCGCGCCCTTGCACGGCATCGTCAGCGCATCCAGATAGAACCACAGCTTGTTGTTCACGATGCCGTCCGGTCCATCCGTGTCGTTCGACTCCACATACACATACGCATGGTCCGGGTCCTGCAGGCAAAAGCCGTTCGCGGCCAGGATCGACAGCGGCGCGCCCTCTGAGACCGCCCGGTACGCAAAGTGCCGCGTGAAGTCGAGCACGGCCATGCCGGTCTGCCCCACAAAGCCGGCCAGCACTGCCGTGTCGCCGTCATACACCTCCGCATAGTTCAACCCCGGCCGGGCCTTTGCGCATGCAGCGCTCACGCTTGGCGGCAGACCTTTCGCCTCGTCCAGACGAAAGCCGTCGATGCCGAGAACCTCCGCCTGCCACTTGCCCGCCTGCATCTTTCCATTGAGCATGTAGCCGCTCGTGTGCTGGTAGCTGGCAAGCAGCCCGTCATCCGCGCCATTGTTCTCCGCGAACGGTACATCGTGCGGGGCCGGCGGAGAAAAACATTCCGTCAACTTTGGAAACAAGGTCTCGTCAATCGCGCCGTTCGCGCCCCGCTCATACAGCGGAGCAGGTCCGCCGTACTGCCGATTCACCCAGTCCTGGATCACCAGTATGCCTTGCTCATGAAGGCTGTCAATCGCCGCCTTCAGGTTCGCGGCACTGCCCGTAATGCGCAGCGGCTCCCACTGGCCAACATCCAGGTCGGTCCTCGGATCGTAGCCCAGGCTGTACGGGTTCTTGGTATTGAGAAAGGGCGGGAACTTAAACGCATTGCAGCCGCACCGCGCCAGATCGGCGGCCATCGCCTTCACACGCTGCGAAAGACCCGGACTCATCGCGTCGTAGGTGCTGTCGTAGACGATCACGCTTCACCTCTTGCCTGTTCCCTGCTCCACTCACTGCTCATTTGCTTGAAGGGTATAGCTACCAATGTAGTTACATCACGTCACCGAAGTAACCTCAAAAGGGCGTAGATGCTGTTTACTCCTTATGATCCACTCGCATGAGACGCGAGTCTCGCGGTTTCATCCGGCGCACCCAGCGTGGCGTAGCTGAAGGCGCCAAGTAGCGTCAGACCGGTACAAAGAGTCAGGGCCAGACTGAACGACTGCGTTCGGTCGAGCAGCCAGCCGGTCAGCACCGGGGCCGCCGAGGCGATCATGAAGCTTGCAAAGTTCTGTAGCGCGCTCAGCGACGCCACCGCATTGCCGAGGCTGACCGCCTGTACATACCCCCAGCCCGACGTACCCGCAAAATGGATAAAGAACAACGCCGCACTGATCTCAACCACCGCCTCTGTCGTGGAACGGCTATGCGCCACCAGCAGCGTGCCGAGCGCGGAGAGCACCATCCCCGCGCAAAGATTCCGCCGATGAATGCGAGTCAGCGGAACCCCCCGCTGGACTAAGCCATCCGTCAGCAGCCCGCTCGACAGCATTCCCGCGCCGCCCGCGACAAACGGGATAGCCGCCAGCCATCCGCTCCGCGCCAGCGAGAGGTGCCGCCCGCTCTGCAAATACCCCGGCAGCCACGCCGTATAGAGCCAGACGGTGTAGTTGATGCCGCCGAAGCCCAGCATCATGCCCCATACCATTCGCCTGCGCAAGAGCAGCCGCCAAGCACCCGCCGCAATAGCGTTCCCGCTCTCCTCTCGAAAAGTCGTCTTCGCTCGAGCGCGATGCAGCGAGATCCACGCCAGCCCCACCGCCAGTCCTACAGCCCCAAGCGCGATGAACATCGCCCGCCACCCTAGCCGCAGCATCAGCCACGTCAACGCGGGCGGCGCAACGGCCAAACCAAAGGTCTGCGACACGCTCATCATCGCCGTGGCGCGGCCCCGGCTGGCTTCCGAAAACCACTCGCGCACGCTGCGCACCCCGGAGGGATAAAACGGTGCCTCGCCCGCGCCCAGCAGCACACGCATGACCAAAAACGAAGAGAAGGCGCGCACCAGTCCCGTCAGCATCTGCGCCGTCGACCAAACCAGCAGCCCCGCCCCCAGCAATCTGGAGATGCTCAACTTCGAGCGCGCCGAAC
>CAXTWP010000456.1:0-2311 GCA_964247945.1 uncultured Acidobacteriaceae bacterium
GGGCCGCGGCTTGCGAGAGCAGGCTTCGTCCGGCAACGGCGAACGAGGCCGCGGCGAGGCTGGAGGTCTGGAGGAAGCGGCGGCGGGTGGAGGGTGGAGCGATCATCGGTGGGGGCTTCGGAACGGCTGAACCAGAGTATAGAGTTTGGAGTTGCGTGCCAAGGCGCGAGGTCGCGCCGGGGGTGACCGGTATGGTGCGCCTAGTACAAAGGCGCGGGAGGACCGATCGCGGGCGCTGCGCTTCAGGCGATCAACGATCCTGGAAGCGCGACGCAAGGTCCTAAGAACTTAGTTGACATGGCCGCGGTGCGGGGCGTAATCTCCTAATCGATTAGGAGAATAAACTTTGGCGAAGCGGGAGAAAGAGGGTTTGACCAAGCTGGAGCTGCGGATCATGCAGGTGATCTGGCGTCGCGGGACCAGTACCGTGGGCGAGGTACAGGAAGGGCTGGAGCAGCAGCTGGCCTACACCACGGTGCAGACCATGCTGAACATCCTGGAACGCAAGGGCAAGCTGAAGCGGAAGCTGAACGGTCGCGCCTATGAGTACAGCGCGAAGGTGACCGAAGCCAAGGCGCTGAGCCATGCGGTGCGCGACCTGGTGGACCGGATGTTTGCGGGATCGAGCGAAGAGCTGGTAATGAGCCTGATCAAGAGCAAAGAACTGGATGCGGCGCAGATCGCCCGGCTTAGCCGGATGCTGGATGAAGACGGAGGCGATGCATGAGACCGAGCGAGGCGTGGATGTTGGAGTATCTGCTGAACTCGTTGTGGCAGGCGCCGCTGGTGTTTGCGGCGGCCTGGTGCATTGCGCGGGTGTTAAGGCGGGTGAACGCTGAAGCCGCTCTGGAGCACCGGCTCTGGGTGGGAGCGTTGCTGCTGGTGGCGGTGATGCCGGCCTGCCGATTTCGTCCGGGCGATCTTTGGGGATGGTTCCGGGCGTTGCACGATAGCGTGGCGCGGGGCGAAGTGCGGGTGACGCTCGGTCCGGGCGTGACTTCGGCGGGGCAGATGTTGCGGCTGCCGAAGGCGGTGCTGGGCGGGATTGCCCTTGTTTATGGAGGCAACGTGCTGTACTTTGCCTGCCGGATGGCGTGGGGGCTTTGGCGCACGGACGCGATGCAACGGCTTGCGGAACCGGTGACGTTGATCGGCGAAGTTGGACGCATCTGGGAGGAGTGTTCCAGGAGTTTCGACATTACGGGTGTTGAACTGGCGGTGTCGGACCAAGTTGCCGGGCCGGTGACGGTGGGCATGTGGCGCGGAGCGATGGTGGTTCCGCCTGGATTTCTGGAGCACGTCCAGGAGGGCGACCTGGCGGCGGTGATGGCGCACGAGTTGGCGCACATGCGGCGGCGCGACTTCGCGAAGAACCTTGCGTATGGCGTGATGACGTTGCCGGTGGCTTACCATCCGGCGGTCCGGCTGACCCGCTCGGAGGTGGCGGAGAGTCGCGAGGTTCTCTGCGACGCGATGGCGGCCGAGGCGGCCGCGGGAACGGAGATGTATGCACGGTCGTTACTGCGGCTGGCGGCCATGGTGCTGAAGGAAGGCCGACAAGGATGTCCCACGCCATCGGAATCTTCCATGCCGACACGTTTGAGAGGAGAGTTATGAGGCTTATGGCGAGACGAGTGGAGATGACGGCGATGCGGCGGATGGCGCTGGCGGCTGTATGTGTGGCGATCGGAGCGACAAGCGGCACTTCGGCACTGGCGCTGCGCATGGAGGTGGCGGCTCCGGCGGCCCAGAATGGGAGCGATGCCGGGGGTGCAAACAAGAAGCCGGAGCGTGTTTCGGGAGGTGTGATGGCCGGCCAGGTTCTCACCAAAGTGAATCCTATTTACCCGCCCGATGCGAAGGCGGAGAAGATCGAGGGTGCGGTCGTGCTGCAGGCGATCATCGGCAGGGATGGGGTTGTCGAGAACCTGCAAGTCGTCTCGGGGCCGGAAAAACTGCGGGCCTGTTCGCTGGACGCGGTGCGGCAGTGGACGTACAAGCCGTTTCTGCTGAACGGCGAACCGGTGGAGGTGGAGACGACCATCACCGTAACGTACAGCCTGGCGAAATAGGATGCAGGGAGAGCCGACTGGTTCTCCTCCCTGCTGTGAGAACTCGTCACGGACCCTCTTCGGGATGGCCCGCGACGAGGTCCAGGCGGCCGAGAGGAGAACTTTTGGCGATCTGTATCTATATAGCGGGCAGCACAAGATAGCGGGCAGCACAAGATAGCGGGCAGCACAAGCGCCGAGGCGTTTGCGACCGCATCAGTGGCCGGTGTGGTAGGGGTGTCCGGCGAGGACGGTGAGGG
>CAXTWP010000457.1:0-2298 GCA_964247945.1 uncultured Acidobacteriaceae bacterium
GGTTTACCACGAAGAGATCGCCCCCCACATGAAGCCCCACGCCACGCTCATGTTCGCGCACGGCTTCAACATCCGTTTCCGCACCATCACTCCGCCGCCCACCGTCGATGTCTCGCTCGTCGCGCCAAAAGGTCCCGGCCACCGTGTCCGCGAGGTCTTCATCGAAGGCGGCGGCATCCCCGCGCTCGTCGCCGTCGAGCAGGACGCCTCCGGCACCGCCCTCGCTCTCGCGCTCTCCTACGCCAAGGGCATCGGCGGCACCCGCGCCGGCGTTCTCCAGACCACCTTTACCGAGGAGACCGAGACCGATCTCTTCGGCGAACAGGCCGTCCTCTGCGGAGGCACCGCGGCCCTCGTAAAGGCGGGTTTTGAGACCCTCACCGAGGCCGGTTACCAGCCCGAACTCGCCTACTTCGAGGTCCTGCACGAGCTAAAGCTTATTGTGGACCTGATGTATCGCGGCGGCCTCGAATACATGCGTCACTCCATCTCCGACACCGCCGAGTGGGGCGATTACACCGCCGGCCCGCGTATCGTCACGCCTGAAGTCAAGGCCGCCATGAAGTCTCTGCTCAACGACATCCAGGATGGCACCTTCGCCAAGAAGTTCATTGAAGAGAACGAGACTGGCCGCCACGAGTTCACCCGCATCCGCAAGGCCGAAGCCGCCCATCCAATCGAGAGGGTCGGAGCCGCCCTTCGTGCCTCTATGCCCTTCCTCAATCCTGTCAAGGTAGAGGACGGCGTTGTCGTGAAGGCTTAATGTCTTGGCCTCACAAGCAGTGTGCATCCTTATGCTCGCTTATTCTGGCGGCCGTTGTGCAGGGATGGGGCGTGCAAATGGAGCATCCGGTTCTCAGGTATGAGGCTCCCTCGCTGCGCCTCCTTATCCAATCTGCGCATGGCGATTTGTCCCTTGGCGAACATTGCTTCACGGACGCAGCCTGTATATTCAAGTACGAACTCCAATGGCCTCCAACACTGCGTCACTACCAGACCTCAAGCCCGTCATCCTCCACGTCTGCCGCCGCGAAATGCTGCGCCCTTTACGCGACCAGATCCTCCGTCTCTCAGGCTTCCATGTAGACTCGACGCTCTCTGTTTCTGAGGCTCTCTCTATGTTTTGGGGCAAACAGTACGATCTGGTCCTCATCGATGTCGAAGGCGAGGAAGGCGTACCCGAAGCCGAGCATCTTTGCTCCGAGATCAAGACCGCACAACATCAGCAACTGGTCGCGTTTGTGTGCAACTGGCGCGTGGCCGTCCTCACTGACTGCCCCGATGAGATCGTTCGCACCGAGTTCAACCCCAGCGCCTTCGTCACCGGTGTCCGCGAAGCCGTCCAGAAGCGCTAAGACGTACCCGATTTTGCGGTGTCTCTATGCTCCAGACAGATGACCTTATAGGATCAACATATGCTTGGACTTCCTCGCCTCGCCGCCGCTGCTTGTCTATGTCTCCTTGCCACCGCCGCGCACGCGCTCGACTCCGTTCCTAAGAGTGAATACCGAACCCGCCGCATGGCTCTGGCTGACAAGATTCACAGCGGCGTCGCCATTCTCTTTGCCTCGCCTGAGCCTACCCTCGACTTCATGCCCTACCGCCAGGATGAGGACTTCTACTACCTCACCGGCTGGAACGAACCCGGCGCGGCCCTGATGGTGGTTACAGCCCGTCCATCGCAACCGGCTACCGATCTTCTACCCGCGCGCGCCGCCCGGCCGTACCGCGAGATCCTCTTCCTTCCCATGCGCAACCTCCGCACGGAGCGATTTACAGGCGTCAAGATGGACGCTTCCATCACAGGCGTGCAGACCGCGACCGGGGTTGACGAGGTGCTTTCCATGGCCGAGATGCCCACCATCTTGGACACCCTCGCCGTGACCAACCCGGACATCGCCAGAAATGTCTGGGGCGGAGTCTGATTCGAAACAGGCTAGGGCGTTCCTCGACTTCGGCGCTGCTACGTTCGGCCTCGCAGAAGCGCCCGCAACGCATGACATCTCCACGCCCGTGATGGAGCTGCGGGCGATGAAGTCACCCGCCGAACTCGCTCTGATGAAGAAGGCCTCGGATGCATCGATCGCGGCGCAGCTGGCTGAGATGAAGGCGGTGCGACCGGGTGCGCGGGAGCGGACCGTCGCGGGAGTTATCATCTCGAAGCTGATGGAAGAGGGATGCGAGCGTGTCTCCTACGCGCCTATTGTCGGCTCCGGCAAGAACGCGACGACCCTGCACTACAGCGAGAACTCGGCCACCATGCAGGCGGGCGACCTGGTGGTGATCGACGCGGCGGGG
>CAXTWP010000458.1:0-2285 GCA_964247945.1 uncultured Acidobacteriaceae bacterium
GCATCTGCACCATGCCCATCTCGGTTCTGGCGCAAACGAGGAACAACTTCTCCGCGGAGACGCAGCGAGCCTTTACCGGTATGCCGATGACCGCGCTGTACAAAATTGCGTGGGAGTCGTCGCGCTTCTGGGAGACGGACAACAACATCTACGGCGGCATCTCGTTCGTGAAATCCGGCGAGGTCGACCTTGTCTGGTAACCCACCGACAAGATGTTCTCGCCTACCGGGGTGCTCGTCGCCGGGTTCAACTCCGGGCGGGACGATACCGGCAATCTCGGCGGCATGGGCGGGGGCACAGGCGGCGGACCTACGCCCTTTGGGGCGCTTCCTTCGACTGAGGCCAAGCTGGCCGCTTCGCGCGCGGCTGTTGAGACCCTCCACCCGGGCAAATCCGCCCTGCTGACGAAACCGATTTACGTCAATTGGACAAAGACGCCTTACTCTCTCGGCTGCTTCGCCAACAACCACCTGGCCTCAAGCGTGCCCGCCTACAACCAGCTCGAAAAGCCGCAAGGCCGCACCTACTTCGCCGGAGACTACCTCTCCCATCTCGTCGGCTGGCAAGAGGGTGCCGTCCTCTCCGCGCACCACGCCATTGAACGTATCGCCGCCACCATGAAGGGCTGACCGGCTGCGCAAAGCAGCTACTTCTTGAGCAGCGGTGTCAACGAAGGCAGCAGGTTTTGCGCGACGATCTGATTGCCGCGGGCAGTGGCGTGAATATTGTCCGCCTGCATCAAGCCCACGGCGCCATAGACATCCTTCAACAGAAAAGGGTAGAGCGGCGCGTGGTACTTATCGGCAATGTTGGTGTAGGCACCGACGAAGGCAGCGACGTAGTCCTGCCCATAGCTCGGCGGTAGGATGATGCCCGCGAGCAGAACCTTGGCCCCTGCTTTCTGGAGCGCGCCGACCATGCGGTCCAGATTGGCCTGCATGGCTGGAACCGGCAGGCCGCGCAAGCCGTCATTGCCGCCAAACTCGACCACCACCACCTGCGGCTTCAGCGCGACCACCGCGGCGAGCCGCGCGACGCCATCCTTGGAGGTCGCGCCGCTGACACCCTCATTCACAACGCGATATCGATAGCCCACCTGATCAAGATCGGCTTGCAGAAAGTCGGGATACGATTGCCCGGGGTTGGTGCCGAAGCCGGCCGTCAGCGAATCGCCAAAGCAGACCAACAGCGGACGTGTGTCCGGAACCGGCGCGGGAGCAGGCTGGGCGACGGGGCCAAGGACAGTCGAGGCAGGCGTATCGTCGGGAACGGGAGCGGAGTTGTTGGCGATTGAGGGATCGCCTTTGGGTGCCGTGGAAGTGTTTCGCGTCTGGCAGCCGAGAAAAAAGACGGGAACGGCTAGGATAGAGAGAAGGCTGAACCTCGTCATGCTCCCATCTTAACAAAGGGCGCGTGGCTGGAAGGGACAATCGTTGGCAAGCAACACGAGGGCAAGCGACACGGAAGCGATGATTCGGGTCGAGGGGCTGCGGAAGTCAATCCGCAACGGCATGGGAGCGGCGGCCCGCACGACCGAGATTCTGAAGGGCATTGACTTTGCGGTGCCGCGCGGCCAGTTCGCGGCGGTGATGGGCGCGTCCGGTTCGGGAAAGTCAACGTTGCTTGGCTTGTTGGCCGGTCTTGATACCCCGACAGCCGGCACGGTCACGCTCGACGGCGTGGCCGTCAGCTACCTCGCTGAGGACAAGCTGGCGCAGGTACGCGGTAAGAAGATCGGCTTCGTCTTCCAGTCGTACCAGCTTATCCCTACACTGACGGCCGTCGAGAATGTGCTGCTGCCCTGGGAGCTCAACTCGGAAGAGACCGGGGGGCTGGCGCGGGCGCGCGGATTGCTCGACAGTGTCGGACTCGGCGACCGCATGGAACATTATCCAGTGCAACTATCCGGCGGCGAGCAGCAGCGCGTCGCGCTGGCGCGCGCTTTCGTGCTGCGGCCGCCGATTGTGCTGGCGGACGAGCCGACCGGCAACCTCGACACGGTCAATGGTGAGGCGGTGCTGCGGCTACTGCTGGACCTGAACCAGCGCGAGGGCACAACGCTTGTGCTGGTGACGCACGACCCCGTGCTGGCGGGCTACGCGGACCGGCGCATTACGTTGAGGGACGGAATGGTGTTGTCGGACGAAATGAGTGCCGAAGGAAGCAGGGTTTATGCTGAGGCATAAAGGGTAAAGGATTTTGCCATCCAGCAAGGAGTCGAACCGATGATGACCGATAAGGCTCTTCTTTTACTTGCCGCGTTAGCGCCGACCGCCATGTCGCTG
>CAXTWP010000459.1:0-1878 GCA_964247945.1 uncultured Acidobacteriaceae bacterium
TCGAAGAGCTGCCCAGCCTCCTCGCCCTCCAGCAGCAGATGCCCAGCCTCAAGATCGTCGCCGTCAGCATGGACCAGGACCCGGAAGTCTACCGCCGCTTCCTCGCCGAGCACAATGTGCACCTCAGCACCGTCCGCGACCCCGAGGGCCGCATCAACGCCCTCTACGGCACCGCCCAGATCCCCGAAACCTACGTCATCGACCGCCAGGGCATCCTCCGCCGCAAATTCGTCTCCGCCCAAAACTGGACCAGCCCCGAAATCCTCACCTACCTCAGCCGCCTCTAGCTTCCTTGTCTGTCACTCCCAAAGGGAATCTGCTTCTGCCGTTGCCGCTGCCCTTGCCCCTCTTGTTTGTCATTCCCGAAGGGAATCCGCGTCTGCCGTTCGTCCAGCCCGGCACCGAAACAAACCTGCTACCCTCATCCCATAGCCCCATGCCCGACCCAAATACCTTTCATTACGGCGATATCGAGCTTGGTCGAGCCTATGCGAGCCGGACGCAACAAGCCCGAGTTATTAGCGAAAAATGGGTTGCGAACAACGCCTACTGCCTCAACTGCGATTCGGATCGGCTAAGCGCCACCACCGCGAACACGCGGGCACAAGACTTTACCTGCGTTACCTGTCACCATGGCTACGAACTCAAGAGCAAGCGTGGTGCCTTCTCTACCACTGTGCTCGATGGCGCGTACGGCACTATGCTCAAGACACTTCGTGAAGCCAGAACTCCAACTTTTCTGCTATTAGAATATTCAGAGTCATGGTCCATACAGCGGCTACGAGCAATACACCACTCGCTTATCACGGAAGCCGCAATAAAACCGCGTAAGCCTCTCGCAGCAACTGCACGAAGGGCTGGATGGATCGGCTGCAACATACTGCTATCCGCTATAGCTCTTCAGGCACAAATCACGATTGTCGATGAAGGCGTCATGCGAGAGAGACAGTCTTCCCGTAGAGCTTTTAGTAAGCTCGCAAGGCTAGCTTCGCTTACAAGCGTCAATAGAACGTGGGCTGCAACGCTCCTGCGGCTGGTCGAACGATTACCCTCCGTCTTTTCAATAGAAGATGTCTACCACTTCGAATCGGAGATGCAATTGCTCTTTCCGAACAACCACAACATACGTCCTAAATTGCGACAACAGCTACAGTTTCTGCGCGATGCTCATCTGATAAGGTTTCATGGAGGCGGGAAGTATGAACGTATCGAGTAATACAGAAGGGTCACTTACAGTCGAGTGGTACGAGAACTCGTACAAATGCTCAGAGTGTAATGAGGCATGGACTGACGAGTGGTCATGTATGTGCAACGATCGGTGCCCCGCATGCGACTGCGAAACTACACCGATGAGTTCACGTGATTTAAGCCGTTCCCTACGAGAAGAAGATTATGCGGGCGCTTCACGTCTCATCGGAAATCTACATGCTCCCGAGAACCTAACAGTGACTGCAGAAGATGCGAAGGATTATGGAGAAGCTTTGCTCGAAGGTGGTGAATTCCGGTTTGCAATCCGGAGAGGCCACGAGGGAACGCTGCATGCCCATGCACAAGTAAGTGTCGTGGTTCTTAAGGGCCACACAAGAAGAGACTTCAGGTAATGACCGCAGACATCCGCATCGAGGGACAAGGGATGTACCAGATCGCAGGCATCACCCCGGCCGGACAGGAGTTCGTCGACGGTCCGATCAAGGGCGCGGAGAATGGTGTGGCGTACTCAGATCAAACCGATATGACTATGGACATCGCCGAGGGAGCGCGGGACAACGGACTTGTCGTCGCGGTGAACGGACGGGAGTACCTCGGCGACAACATTGCGGGAGAAGAAGTCCAGCTCTGATCCAACAGAAACGACCGCAGCGTTAAGCTATGTACCAT
>CAXTWP010000459.1:1888-2251 GCA_964247945.1 uncultured Acidobacteriaceae bacterium
AAGGACCATCGCTCCGCAAATCCACGCACCAAACGCCCGGCCCATATCAGCCTAGGCCGAAGGCCTAGGTGGACGAAGACTAAAGCCGCAAAGGGCTGAAGGCCCGACACATAGGCTCCGCAGTCCGCAAAACCTTGTCAAGCCCCAATTCTCCGCAACTCGCTCATTACAAAGAAGATCAAAGTGCCCATGAGTTTCACTCCGATCGCTATACTTTAACCAGTACAGATTCTCTACCGCGTGCAAACAGACACGCGGCGCGGGGAGATACCCCAGATCGACCCATATCTCGATCCTTTGTTTTCAAGATCTTGAGATCAATTCAACATTTTTATTTAGCCCGTCACAGCCGCCACGCAGGCT
>CAXTWP010000460.1:0-2248 GCA_964247945.1 uncultured Acidobacteriaceae bacterium
CCCCCGGAGCTGTATTCGGCGGTGGGTCCGGTGCTGACGAAGAAACCGGTGACCGGACCGATGGGAGTGCTCAGGTCGTAAGTGCCGAAGGCGTCGCTGTAGGCGCCGACCGCAAAGCCGCTGCCGAGATCGTAGAAGGACGCGGCGTTGTACTCGGACTCTACGCCAAGGAAGGTCGTGTTGAAGTCTACCGAGGCATATCCGGCCAGGCTGAAGGTGACGCTTCCGGAGTTCTGGTAGTAGCCCGGCGCAATGGAGGTGACGGTCGATGCGTCGGCAGTCTCGGTAAAGGTGCCGAAGGTATCGGTAAAGGAAGACCCGCCAAGCGAGCCTGTGAAGTTGCCGGACAGCGTGTAGACAAGAGGTTCGGCGTGGGCTGCTGAACCGAAGGCGATCAGCAGGCTGATTGCGGTGAGGAGGCGAACGAGCATGGAAGACTCCCGGATTGGTGTCGAATGCAGCTTCACCTTACGAAACCGCCCGCGCTATGTTCCATCGATTCGCGATACTTTCAGGCACATTTTCATATAGCGCCATAAACATTGTGTTTTGAGTTGTTTACGCTTCGTTACGACAGGTATGGGAGAATAACTTGTATCCATATAGTGCCGGGGCCCATCGTGAAGGTTTTCCATTTCCGTCCTTATACGCTGAATCTTGGCCGTTACGAACTGAGCCGTGGGACGATGATGCTGCCCCTGCCTCGGATCGCAATGGAGGTTCTGATCCTGCTGGTGGAGCGGCGGGGTGACCTGGTGACTCGCCAGGAGATCGCCGCTCGGGTATGGCCGGGGTCCGACCCGGAAGACGTGTTCCAGAGCATCAACACGGCCATCAACCGCATCCGTTCGACCCTTCGCGATGAAGCGGCCAGCCCCAAGTATGTACAGACGGTGATTGGGAAGGGCTACCGCTTTATGGCGGTTGTGGAGGAGTTGGATGTGGCGGAGGAGATGTCTCCGGCTCGACCACACTCCCGAAGAGAGCCGGTGCTGCCCGGAACGGGTGTCGCCGGAGCGGCAAGCTCCGGGATTGTCGCAGCGATTGGCTCCGGGAGTGGCTTGGCCGTTCCCCCCTCACAGGGGGCACTTGCGGTTGCGGATGCATCCTCTCGGCTTGAAGCGGAAGGCTCCACGATCGCTCCGACGGCAGAGCCGGAGATTACGGCCCAGTCCCCAGCAAAGGGAAGGCGGTGGCGATGGGCGGCAGTAGGTGCGCTCGCGTTGGCCGCTGCGGGAGCATTCACCGGATGGCATCGCTTTGCCGACGCCTCTTCAGAGCGTCGCGGCGCGTTTAAGCTGGTCCAGCTCACCACAAATGGCGCGGACGAGGCTGTGACCGCGGCCGCGATCTCCCCAGATGGTAAATCGGTGGCGTATGCGGATCCACATGGTATTCAGTTGCGGGCGTTGGACGGGGCGGCGCGGCTGCTGCGAGCTCCGGGTCTGGTGGATGTCCGCCGCATTGAATGGTTTCCCGACGGGCGGCATCTTGTGGTCAGCGCGACGGCTTCTTCCACCCACACGCCGCAGATCTGGTCGGTCTCGACGGTCGATGAAGTGCCGCGTTTGATCCATGACCGCGCGGAGTTGGGTGTTCCTTCGCCGGATGGATCGCAGGTCGCTTTCACCGTTACGGACGAAACCGCCGAGACGACTTTCTGGACGAGTGATGCCGTTGGAGGCAATGAGACGAGAGTCAACACGGGTCCGCATGGAGCGTCCTATCCCGTGCTGCTTTGGAGCGCCGATGCGCGAAAGTTGATCCTTGAGGAGGTTGGTTCGCCCTACTCGTCGACGAAGCTGAAGCCAACCTCAGGAGTTGAAGAGGATGGGTCGACTCCTCGTTTAGTGGTGTTCGATGTTCAGAACCATGTACAAACGGCCGCCGCAAATGGGATCGCGTTCAGCGCCGCTTGTCGTTGGGGCAAGAACGGCATACTGTTTGCGGGCAACGGAGATAAATCCGGGTACACAGGCTTGTGGAGGGTGGATCTCGATCCAGAGACGGGAACACCGCTGGCGGCCCCTGTTCAGGTGCAGCTTATTGAAAATGTTTTCGCGTTGAGCCGGTCGGCGGATGGCCGTGAAATCGCCGCTGTGGTTCACAAGATGCAGCCGGACGTATATGTTGCCACGCTTGCACAGCCGGGGCCGAGCTTGACGGATATCAAGCGCATCACCGTCGATGTGAGTCAAGACTATCCTCAAGCGTGGACTTCGGACAGCAAGTCGGTGCTCTACGAGGC
>CAXTWP010000461.1:0-2229 GCA_964247945.1 uncultured Acidobacteriaceae bacterium
GGGTAATGGGGGTGGCCTGGCCGTAGGCTTGGGCGTAGGTGAGAGCGGCGAGTGTGAGGAGGAGGGTGGCGGCGAATCTCATGGTGTTTCCATCGTATAGGTAAGTGCGTAAAAGTTTTTCAACGAGGTCTCAAAGTATTCATTATAAGGACTTTACACGTGCCTCGTCTGGTTTGATCTTTGCAACCCGCGGTTCGTCGTTCGATAGAGGTATTTCTGCACCTTGCTCATCCGCTTAGCCTGCCTTTGATTACTTGCGCGAAAAGCCTGTGCGGAACAGCACACCGAGGATGCGGATGGCAGCCTTTACGGACGCCGTCAGGTCACCCGACACCTTGCTGGTGCCGCCGATGCGGCGGCGGTAGTCGACGGTGATCTCCCGAATACGGAGTTTGTGCTGGGCGGCTTTGATCTGCATCTCGAGGCTCCAGCCGTAGGTCATCTCGGACATCCGGAACTGGTTGAGGCACGATCGACGAATGGCCCGGAACGGCCCCATATCGGTGTAGCAGACGCCTTGCGTCAGCCGCAGCAGCGCGCCCACGAAGCGTCCGGCGAACACCTGACTGGGGAGCATGGAGCCGGGTTCGCGGCGGCCGCGGATGCGCGAGCCGAGGACAAAATCCGCCTCATCGTTGACGATCGGCGCGACCAGCCGGTCCAGATCGGCGATGATGTCGGAACCGTCGCCATCCATAAAGACCAGGATGGTGCTTGTGGGCAGCGCGGCGTCATAGCCGGCCTTGCAAGCCGCCCCATATCCGCGTGGCGAGGTGATGACGCGGGCACCGGCCTCTGCCGCGATACGGCCGGTGCCGTCGGTTGAGCCGTTATCCACGACGATGCACTCGGCGATCTGCTCCCAGGGCATGGAGCGGACGACGTGGCCGATGGATTCCGCTTCGTTGAGCGCCGGGATGATGACGGAGACGGGAGAGCCGGTCAACGTACAAGGTCCAAAGTCTGGCTCTGTGCCGACAACGCGAAGAACGGACGATGTACCGGCCAGCGGCGAAGGACCAGCTCCACGGTTACGGCGGCTAGAACGCTGCCGTAGAGATACTCGTTCAGGCGGAACTGGAGCGGTCCTGTGCCTACCGCCATCGCGGTGGTGCAGAGATAGAAGAGGCCGCAGATGTAGGTGAACATCGTCAGGTTCGGGAGCAGCGTGAGGAACGGCACCAGCCAGGCCACGTACCATGGGTAGTGCGGCGAGAAGAGCAGCATCAGGGCAGCGGCCAGGGCGAATGTCTGGGGCAGGAATGCCATTGCATCGTTCTTGCAGCAGGTGTTCCAGCACCATACGCTCAGACAGACGAAGACCAGCCCGGCAAAGACAAGAAAAGCGCCGGCGGGAAGATGGTGCAGACCAGGCAGCCGCTGGGCTGCTTCGAGCAGGAAGTACCGCGCGCCGGACTCCATTCCCTCCTCCTTGACGTAGCCGCCGAAGAAGCCGAAGACACCCAGCCCGACGGACGAGTAACAGGCGTAGCCGAAAGCGATCAGCGCGGCCATCGTAGCGGGCATCTTCCAGTCGCCTCGGCGGTACAGGGCAGGAAACAACACCAGCGGGTACAGCTTGGTGAGGACGGCGAGGGCCAGGAAGACGCCCGTGAGGATGTTCTGCCGCCGGTAGCGGGCGAGCAGCGCAAGCGCGATAAAGGCCATGGCGACGGAATCCAAGTGCCCGGATCCGGCGATCTCCCAGATCAGCAGCGGGCACCAGGCGTACAGCAGGGTCTGCTCCCGCCGAACGCCGAAGTGACGCAGCAGCTTGACCAGGGCGTAGAGCGTCACGCCCTCGAAGAGCACCATGGCGGTCTTCATCATGGTGACTTCAGGGTTGAGGAAGGTGATGCAATAAAACAGCAACTGCGCGGCCGGGGGATAGATGGTGTGGGCGTAGTCGCGCCGGTTCATGTGGTCGAAGAGGTCCTGGTTCGGAGCGCGAAGGAAGGAAAGCGCGGGATCGCCGGGGACATAGCGGTAGGGCGAGATGTGGGCGTGCTGCACGACGCCATCCCAGGCGTAGCGGTAGACGTCGGAGGAGAGAAACGGCTCCGGAAAGAGGGTGACCAGGCGGCAGGCGATACCTACGGTAAGAATAATCGGAAAGGTGTAGCGGTCGACGGGCTGCGTGAGGATCAGCCAGCCCGCGACTATGTACAGGATGACCGACCAGCCCGAGACGCCGGAGCAGCCGATGATGTAGTCGTCGTATTCGAGGAT
>CAXTWP010000462.1:0-1421 GCA_964247945.1 uncultured Acidobacteriaceae bacterium
CCCTATAGTTCCTGTACGCTAACGCGCACGAATATGGAAGCCAAACCTCGCTAAGTCTGTATGTCTCTGCCCGAGTCGAGGCAGGATTTCGGTTCTCCTGTAGAGAGGAGGGTTGAAGACAGATGCAGACCACCAGATCTTTCGTAGGCATGGACGTCCATAAGGCGTCCATCTCCATCAGCGTTGCAGAAGACGGTCGAAGCGGACCTGTGCGGTTCATTGGGGTAATCCCGAACACGCCGGAGGCCGTGGGCAAGATGGCGAAGCAGCTCGCCAAGCATGGTGAGCTGGACTTCTGCTATGAAGCCAGTGGCTGTGGCTATAACATCCATCGCCAGCTCACAGGCCTTGGGCACAGGTGCACCGTGGCCGCACCGTCGATGATCCCAAGGAAGCCTGGGGAGCGGATCAAGACTGATCGGCGCGATTCGGAGAAGCTGGCTATCCTGCATCGCGCGGGAGATCTCACTCCTGTGTGGGTTCCAGACACCACCCACGAAGCGCTTCGGGATCTGGTTCGCGCGCGGGTCGACGCTTCCATGCATCTGATGCGGGCTCGCCAGCAACTGCTCTCTTTCTTGCTACGACACGGGCGCAGCTATCCGACCGGCAGGCACTGGACGCAGCGTCATCGCTGCTGGTTGGCCGGGCAGACCTTCAAGGAGCAGGCTCACGGCATCGTCTTCCAAGACTACCTGGAGACGGTGTGGACCGCTCAGGAACGAAGAGACGCCTTGGTCAAGAAGATCTCTGCGATGGTTGCCGTCTGGTCCCTTGGACCGCTGGTCGAGGCGCTCCGGGGATTACGCGGCGTCGACCTCGTCTCCGCTGCGACTTTCATCGCCTCGACTGGCGATCTCAGCCGCTTCGAGTCGCCGCGTCTTCTGATGGGGTATCTCGGCCTGGTTCCCTCCGAACACTCCAGCGGAGGGACCATCCGTCGCGGCGGCATCACCAAGACTGGGAACCGCGAGGCCAGGCGCATGCTGATTGAGGCCGCATGGAGCTACCAGTATCCCGCCCGCATCGCGAAGGAAAAAGCCGAGATCTTGGTCCGGTTGCCGAAGACGATCCGCGACATCGCATGGAAGGCACAGAGCAGGCTCTGTGCCCGTTATCGATCTCTGATCGCAAGAGGTAAGAAGCCGACTGTTGTCGTTGCCGCGATCGCACGAGAACTAGCCGGCTTCATCTGGGCTATCGGACAGGAGATGCGCGCTCCGATGACGGCTTGAGTCTGAACCGCTCCACCTTCTCGGTTGGGGAACCGGGCGGCAGGTCATGGTGATCCTCGAGAGCCCCTTGGGCTGGAGTTCCTTCCGACGCCCGCGCTGAGTCCGAGGCAAGCCTGCGACGACACACGTTCGTGCGGTAGCCAACCCGCGTATGGAAGTTTGAGCGACTGTCGCTGAACGCCGCCC
>CAXTWP010000462.1:1431-2218 GCA_964247945.1 uncultured Acidobacteriaceae bacterium
ACACCGTTTGGGGCGTTCCCCACCCGGCGTTTGTATTTTTGCGCGCCGGGGGCTGACCGCCGCCGGGTCCCCGACCCGATAAGAAACTTAAAACAAAAACAACTGCGCTATGAAGTAAAAAACGCGGTCCGTGAATTCGTGTCCTTGACAGTGGACTAGAGACATGGAAGGAGCTCTGCCCCGATCGCGCGGCGCAAGGGGCTTCCCCAATCTTCCGCGCTTTGCTTGTGCAGACCTCCGCTCCGCTCCGCCCTTTCCGTTCCAGCGTTCCGCTTCCTCTCCAAGGGTGGGGAGACCCCTCCCCTTGCGCCTTGCTACCCCCGCCTTCGCCAGGTGGCGTTCGGCATGTACATGCCGCGTTTCAACGCGGACGTGCAAAGGCCAACACCCAAGGAGGAAGCACCCATGAACACCACCGCAAGCACCGTTACCCCCATCAGCGAAAACCCCAAACAGCCGCAGCAACGGCAGACCGCCAAAGACATCATCGCCGCTAACGTCAAGAGCCTCATTGACCAGCTAGAGGCCGGACATTCGGACGCACTCACCGCCTACCTCGACGCGATGGGCCGATTCCACAACTACAGCTTTGGAAACATTCTGGAGATTGCGCGGCAGCGACCGACCGCAACCCGCGTTGCAGGGCTGTACGCATGGAACCAGCTTGGACGCAAGGTGAAGAAAGGCGAGAAAGGGATTCGCATTCTCGCCCCCATCGTCGGCATCAAGCGCAAGAAGGACGAAGAAGCCAACATGGACATCACCAAGCAGAACACACGCGTTTTAG
>CAXTWP010000463.1:0-2212 GCA_964247945.1 uncultured Acidobacteriaceae bacterium
GTGCCCACCTGGAACGCCGCCGCCACCCTCGGGAACAACGGCACTGTTTACAACAATGCCTTCGCCGTCATGAAGCTCAACGGACCAGCGGCCACCGTCAACTACTATCAGGTCCCACTCCTGGGGTCCGCCGCGCAACTCCCCTTCACGGACACCCTTTAGCTGCCAGCGCTCTTTGGGATTTATCCTAGAAGGTATGCCGACTCCAGCAAAACCCTGCGACGCATTCTTCGACGAGCAGACCATTGCGGCTCTCCACGCAAACCGCAATCGTGAACGGTGGTCCACCCTCGCCTGCGCGCGATGCGGCCAGCCCGTGGGCGCGGTCCTTGAAAAAGGCAAGTGGGTGCCTGAAACGCATTGGCCCTCGGTCCGCTACGCTCCACGCGCCCGGCGGCCTAATACGCGCCAGGTCACAAATTCCGGCTGACGGCACTGCGTCTCCCTCTCTCCAGTGGGAGCACGTGCCTTGATTGTTGTCATTCCCAAGGGGAATCTGCGTTCCTGCCGTTCTCCGCGTCCCGATTGCGCCTCGCCTCCAGATACGCCTGCAGGATCAGCACCGCCGCCACCTGATCGATAATCCCCTTCCGCTCCCCGCGTCCGCCCGCATGACCGGCATCGTCCAGATACCGGTGCGCCTCGGTCGTCGTCAGCCGCTCGTCCCACAGATGAACCGTCACCCCAAACGCCACCCTTAGCTCCTCCGCAAACGCCTGCGCCTTGGCCGCCTGAGGACTCAGGTCGCCCGACATATACAACGGGTTTCCCACCACCACCTCCGCCACCCCGTGCTTCCGCAGCACCCGACCGATCGACTTCATATCCGCGCGCCGGTTCTCCCGGTGCAACGTAAACAGCGGCTGCGCCGTATACCCCAGCGGGTCCGAGAGCGCCAGCCCGATCCGCCGGTCTCCCACATCGAGCCCCAGCACCCGAGCCACCCAGGCATCCACTTCGGCATGCAACCGGTCCGTCGCCGCAGCATCCATACCTTCCAGTCTAGGCTCGAGCCGTAAAATCGACAGCAGATGTTCGCCCCGCACCCCAGTCGATTGACTTCTCGCCGCACCCTGCTCCTCGCCGCTGTCCTGGTTGGTGCCCTCTTCGCCGCCTTCGACCTTCTGGCCCCCTTCGGCCCCAGCTCCGAGACCTTCGTCGATCTCCCGCCTCACACATCCTCCGCCCGAATCGCCGCCCAACTCCAGCAATCCGGCGTTATCCGCAGTCGCCTCGCCTTCCGGGTCATCGCCTTCGTGCATCACCGCACCCTTCATCCCGGCGAGTACCGGTTCGATCACCCTATCCCTCTCGCCCAGGTCTACGCCCGCATCGCGCGCGGCGACATCTACACCCGTACCCTCGTCATCCCGGAGGGTTACAACCTCTTCGACATCGCCGCCGCCGTCGAGCGCGCCGGCCTCGGCTCCCGTGACGCCTTCCTCGCCGCCGCCCATCAGCACACCGAGCTGATCGCCGGTCTCTCTTCCCAGGCCCCTTCGCTCGAAGGCTTCCTCTTCCCCGCCACCTACAAGTTCTCCCGCCACGTCACGCCCGTGCAAATGCTCACCGCCATGGTCCACCGCTTCCGCCAGGCCGCCGCTCAGCTCAACCTCCACGACAACATCGCCTCTACCGTCATCCTCGCCTCTCTCATCGAGAAAGAAGTAGGTGTTCCCTCGGAGCGCCCCCTCGTCGCCGGCGTCTTCCGCAACCGCCTCACCCGCCATATGCCGCTCGAAACCGATCCCGCCGTTATCTACGCCGCCCTGCTTGAAGGCCATTATCGCGGCACCATCTACCGGTCCGACCTCCAGTCCCCTTCGCCCTACAACACCTACCGCCATCCCGGCCTTCCCCCCGGCCCCATCTGTAATCCCGGCCTCGCTTCGCTCCGCGCCGCGCTCGCGCC
The DNA here is from genome assembly GCA_964247945.1 of uncultured Acidobacteriaceae bacterium. GTDB lineage: Bacteria > Acidobacteriota > Terriglobia > Terriglobales > Acidobacteriaceae > Edaphobacter. The sequence goes on from CAXTWP010000463.1 coordinate 1,913, forward strand.
CGCCGAAACCTCCTTCCTCTTCTTCGTCGCCGACGCAGGCGGCCACACCCGCTTCTCCACCACCCGCAAGGAACACGACCGGCAGGTCGCCGCCTATCGCGAAGCCCAGCAGGCGCAAGCCCCTCGCTAAGCAGAAACAAGCCGTATCTTGTTTTGCGTTTTCTGCCTCGCCCTCATAGCCGGGGCAATTGAGGAAGCCAACCCGCCTCCCCGGACATCCAACACCTTTCACTCTTCTAAGCCCGGCCCATGCGGCCGTTCTCCGGCTGCATCCCGAAATGGGCACCAAGGCAGATATAC
>CAXTWP010000464.1:0-2209 GCA_964247945.1 uncultured Acidobacteriaceae bacterium
GTCGTCGATATCTTTGATTCGTCGAATCACCATCTCCTGTTCCGAGGTGTAGCCGACCGCGATCTCTCAAACAACTCTGAGAAGAACAGCAAGAACTTAGGGAAAGATCTGCAGAATATCTTAAAAAAGCTGCCCTCGTAGGGAAAATCGCCCTCGAAGACTTTCTCATAACGTTCTCCCACCCCGGAGAAAGCAATTCATTAAAGCGAACTGAAAGGAAGAACACTATGAAGCATTTCGCCCTAACCACTGCAATGATCTTAGGTATCTCAATACCCGCTTACGCTCAGAAGACTGATGCCAAACTCACTCAACGCTTGGACGCTGCACACGCTGTCCTGCATGAACTCATGTCCACACCTGACAAGGGTGTTCCCCTGGATATCGCGGCGAAAGCACAGTGTGTGGCCGTTGTGCCCGGGTTCAAGAAAGGAGCCTTTGTATTTGGTGGCGAATATGGCCAAGGCGTCGCTACCTGTCGGAATGCAAACGGCTGGAGCGCCCCTGTGTTTATTCAACTGACTGGAGCCAGCTTTGGGTTCCAGGCCGGCGGTCAATCCACGGATCTGGTTCTCGTCGGGATGAACCGCCGCAGCATCGATGATCTTTTGAAGGATAAGGTCAAGCTTGGAGGCGATATCGCGGTGTCTGCCGGGCCTGTCGGCCGCGACTCGCAAGCGTCTACGACGGAGCTCGCGAACGCGGAATTTCTTACTTATTCGCGAAGCAAGGGGATCTTTGCGGGCATCGATCTGAACGGCGATGAGGTTCATCAGAATGGCAAGGACACAACCGCGTTCTACGGAACAGATGTCTCCTTTCAGAAAGTGCTGAGCGGGGGCGTTGCCACACCCGATGCTGCTCAGCACTTCGTGAGCACCGTGAACGAGATGTTTCAGGCTGGAAGAAGACAGTAGAGGTAGTCAGCCGCAGGAGGCGCGGTCAGTGGCTATCGCGTCTCCAATCCTCTTCGCAGTCGAGGAATGAACAGATCCATTCTTTATCATGCACTGTGTACATTTCCGCACTGCTCATCCGTACCTAGTTGCCGTCTACGAATGGGAGCCTTGAGTTTTCTCAGATCGCCGCCTGCGTAGCGTTGACTGAAGGATGTCACGTACGTACCGAGAGCCTCGCCCATATGAGCACACCCGAGACGCCGCAAAAGCCGGAGGAGGATCTCATACCGTCCACCCTGCAGCATCCGCGAGCGCTTCATTTCTGGCTCGCCATAGGGTTGACTGGAGTAGCGACGGGGATCGGCGCTGCGATCCTGACAAAGCTTCTCGAAATCGTTCAGCACTTGGTATGGCACGGGTCAGCGACCGACATCCTTGACGCCGCTCAACAGGCGAGCCCGTCGAGACACATTCTTGTTCTGTTGGGCGCGGCTTTACTCACCGGACTTGGACAGGTGGTCCTGAAGCATCTCTCAAGCGGCAATGGAATAGATACTACGGAGGCCATCTGGTTTCATGCTGGCCGGATGCCGGCAATGCGCACCTTGGGGAGCGCTGTTCTTTCAGTGCTGATTGTCGGGATGGGGGTTTCACTAGGCAGAGAGGGAGCGCCGAAGCAAGCTGGAGCTGTGTTTGCGAACTTCTTTTCGGACAAGGAGCGCCTCTCAGATGAACAACGGAGATTACTGGTGGCCTGCGGAGCAGGCGCCGGCATGGGCGCTGCGTACGGGGTACCCTTGGGCGGCGCGCTGTTCGCGCTCGAAGTCATGCGAGGCAAGCTGGCGCTTCGTTATGTCTTGCCTGCCCTCTTCGCTTCCCTCATTGCTACCGGGGTCTCGTGGTTGGCTTTACCCAATGCTCCAACATACATCATCCCCTCTTATTCGGTATCGACATCGATTCTCATATGGGCCCTCGCTGCTGGTCCGATCCTAGGTCTGGCATCTGTCGGTTACGTCCGGATGATCACCTGGGCAGATCGCAACCGACCCCATGGATGGAGGCGATTCACAACCCCGCTGCTCGTGATGGGACTGCTCGGATTCACGTCCATCTGGTTTCCACAAGTTCTGGGCAACGGCAAAGACGTCTCTCAGTTGGCCTTCACCAGTAGTTTCGCACCTGGATTGCTGATAGCACTCTTGGTGTTGAAGCCTGCAGCGTCCGCATTCTGCATGCGGAGCGGCGCACCGGGTGGGATGTTCACACCGTCATTGACGGCAGGTGCACTGCTTGGCGCATTGCTGGGA
>CAXTWP010000465.1:0-2198 GCA_964247945.1 uncultured Acidobacteriaceae bacterium
GCCCTCCAGCCTCAAACCTTTCTGCAGAAACGATCCCAAGGCAGCGTCATCATCGACAATTAAAACCTTCATGCGCATTCTCCTCAATCGCAAAGCTATTTCCACGTCTTCAACGCCACACCTCGGTTACCGTCATGGGTGTTGCTTAATTACCTTGGTTCTTTTCTCAGGAACCTGCAAGAACTATCGACCGATAGACAGATTACTTTTGCCCAAAACAGGAAATAAACTCCCCACTCTTGATCCAAGTTCTCCCGCTTCTCAGAGTTTTCCCACAAAGAATATCTCAGTTCGCTTTTTATTCGCTACAATTGCGCTATGGCGATCACACGGCGGCAAAAAGAGGTCATCGACTTCCTCTCCTCCTTCACCCAGAAGAACGGCTATTCCCCTTCCTATGAAGAAATAGCGAGCGGCCTCGGCCTCAGCTCACTCGCCACCGTGCACAAACATGTCACCAACCTCCAGAACAAGGGTCTGCTCCAGCGCGCCCACAATCGCAGCCGGTCCATCGACGTCCTCCCCAACCGCTCCGCCAAGCGCGGCTTCGACCGCTTGCCCCTTCTGGGCCGCATCGCCGCGGGCCGCCCCGTCGAGGCCATCGAGGCCGCCGAGACCATCTCGCTCGGCGACATCATCGGCAACCGCGAGGTCTTCGCCCTCGAAGTTCGCGGCGACTCTATGCGCGACGAGCACATCGTCAACGGCGACTACGTCCTCGTTGAGCGCACCAGCACCGCCCGCGAGGGCGAGATCGTCGTCGCCCTCATCGACGGCGCGGACGCCACCCTCAAGCGCTTCTACCGCGAGGGCGCGCTCATCCGCCTCCAGCCCTCCAACCGCGAGATGGCTCCCATTTACGCCCCCGCTGCCCAGGTGGCGATCCAAGGCAAAGTCCTCGGCATCCTCCGCAAATACGCCTGACCAGCACCCGCCGTTGCCCTTGCCCCTCTTGTTTGTCATTCCCGAAGGGAATTCGCCTCTCCAGCATCCGCCCATAAGCCCCAACGGAACCCGCACCCGCCGTCCTGCGTACAAGCCCACAGCACCACGTCGGCTCAACGCACCCATGCCCATCCGCGAACTCCTCATCCAGACCCTCGCCGCCCTCTGGCAGACCAAGCTCCGCAGCTTTCTCACCATGTTCGGCATCGTCTGGGGCATCACCTCGGTCATCCTGCTCGTCGGCCTCGGCATCGGCTTCAGCGTCCAGCAGAAAGAACAGCTCAACACTATCGGCACCGACATCGCCATCCTCTTCGGCGGCAAGACCGCCGCCCAAGCCGGAGGCTACGCCGCCGGACGCGACATCCGCCTCACCGTCGACGACGCCATCGCCATCCGGCAGCAAGCCTCCCTCGTCAAAACCGTCAGCCCCGAGATACGCCGAACCGTCGCCGAGGTCAGCCAATGGAACGCCTCCAGCCGCGCCGTCCGCGGCGTCTGGCCGGAGTACCAGCGCTTCCGCTCCCTCACCGTCGAGCAGGGCCGCCTTATGGACGATTCCGACGAGGCCGAAGGCCGCCGCGTCATCCTCCTCGGCTCCGAAGCCAACCGCCAGCTCTTCCCCGGCAAAGCCGTCATCAACGAGCCGCTTCAGGTCGCCGGCTACACCTACACCGTCATCGGCGTCCTCGCCAAAAAGAAGCAGAACGGCAGCTACGGCAGCGGCCCCGACAACACCCAGCTCTTCGTTCCCTACGCCGCCATGGCTCGCGACTTCCCGCCACCCGAGCGCCCCGGGGTCACCCGCGGCTACGTCAACAACATCGGCGGCGAACCCGTCTCCGCCGGCCTGCATGAGCAGGCCCTGCTCCAGGTGCAGCACATTCTCGCGGAGCGCCACCACTTCGACCCCGATGACAAGGAAGCCCTTTGGGTCTGGGACACCCTCGACGGCGCAAAGTTCACCGAGCGCATCTTCGCCGTCATGACCCTCTTCTTCGGCGCCGTCGCCGTCCTTACCCTCGCCCTCGGCGGCATCGGCGTCATGAACATCATGCTCGTCGCCGTCACCGAGCGCACCCGCGAGATCGGCGTCCGCAAGGCCCTCGGCGCGCGCGCCGCCGACATCCGCAAGCAGTTTCTCGTAGAGTCCGCCATCATCACCCTCGTCAGCGGCGCGGCCGGCCTCCTCCTCGGCGTCGGCCTCTGCCTCGCCATGCGCTTTCTCCCCCTGCCGGACTTCGTTCCTTCCC
>CAXTWP010000466.1:0-2186 GCA_964247945.1 uncultured Acidobacteriaceae bacterium
GCCTCGCGCCCGGCGTCAAGGTGCTGCACGCCACCATCGGCATTGCTTCCGGCATCATGACCACCATCCACAGCTACACCAACGACCAGGTCATCCTCGACACCCCGCACAAGGACCTTCGCCGCGCCCGCGCCGCCGCCCTCTCCATGATCCCCAGCTCCACCGGAGCGGCCAAGGCCCTCAAACTCGTCGTCCCCGCCATGGACGGCAAGCTCGACGGCTTCGCTATCCGCGTTCCCACCCCCAACGTCTCCGTCGTCGACCTTACCTTTGTCGCCGAAAAGCCCGTCACCGTCGCCGCCATCAACAGCGCCATCCAGGCCGCCGCCGACGGCCCGATGAAGGGCATCCTCGGCTACACCGAAGAGGAACTCGTCTCGTCCGACTTCCGCGGCGACTCCCGTTCCAGCATCTTCGACTCCAAGCTCACCAAAGTCGTCGGCACCGACACCGGCAAGGTCATTAGCTGGTACGACAACGAGTGGGGTTACTCCAGCCGCGTTAAGGACCTAATCCTCTTCCTCGTCGAAAAGGGTTTGTAACTCGGATACACCTCCGTCATACCAGAGCGCGGCGAAGAACACCCTTGTTTCGCTGCGCTTATCTATCTCCCAATTGAATCGTGTATTCAAACAAGCCCGCAGTTTTACTGCACCTTCGCCTCAAATGCTCCGATGTGCCGCCGCACAACCCTCGCCGTCTCTGCCGCAAACTCCTTATATCCCTCTGAGCCTTCTGTCGACTCCTGGATGAACAGCTTCACGTCCTTGTCATGAATGGCCGACATATCCAATACGTAAGCCGCGTCGAACTCCAAATCCGAGGCAGATTTCAGCTTCTCCAATCTAGCCGCAAACTCCCCGTTCAGCGTCGAGGCCATGGAAACACCCTTACTCGCTGAAACCCGCTTCAGCTTCGCGCCAACCAGTTCGTGGTCGTGGACATCCATCGCTGCAAGGTCCTTTACATCTTGCGCCTTGGCTCGGCGCATCGCGACCCTTCCCGCCTCCACCTCATACATTCCGCCTTGCGAGACCTTGCCTACAAACTCCTTATCCGCCGGAGAGGCAGGCGTCGCCGCAACCAAACCGGACGCTATCATTAAGGTCCCTATCACCAATCCCGACCGTACTTTAGCTTTGCCCAATGCCATGTCGCTACCTCGTAGAAGCACGTTCGTACGCGCCCTGCAGTTCAGATGCGGACTGCGCTCCCGTAAACACGGCGCGCCTGCGCTAAATTAGATTTGGTTTATGGACAACTGATCGTGATGTTACCAACTCGCTTTATTCAAATCCATCCAGCACCGCATCCTTGCTTGTCACCGCAGATCCTAGCCGGCATGCGCCGCGATCAGTCGAGCTAACCGCAATGTGGGTTTCTAGGAGCAAGTGAGATACAGACGGCCATAAGGACTATCAAGCCAAATGGGACCGATTGGCTATAACTGACTGGCGCGACGGCACATGACTAGCCGGCCTATGCTATAAAAGGCCCTACGGTGGCCATCAGAAGTTCGCAAAAGCAGCAGATGCCCTTGGACATACCCGCGGTTAGCACCGACAACAATGCAAGGCGAGAACGTTGTAGACCACGAACGTGGACACTGCGCTTCGCCCTCGCTCTGTTGCTGGCTGTCCAGCCCTGGGTGCTTCGCGGCCAAAGCGACCTCGGCGAACTCCGGCTCTCCGTGCTCGACCCCGCCGGCGCTGGAGCGCCCAGTCAGATCGACCTCACCGGCGAAGCCACCGGCGTGAACCGTAAGCTGTCCACCGACGGCCGCGGCCAGCTCGACCTGCCGCGTCTCCCTTTTGGCCGATACCGCCTGAGCGTCGCCCGTGACGGCTTCCACCCGCTTACGCAGTTCGTCGACGTTCACTCCGCCCTGCCCACCGTGCTCCAGCTCACCCTGCATGTTCAAGGCCCCTCCGCCTCCGTCCAGGTTGAGAGCGAAGGCTCCACCCTGGTCGATCCTCAGGCTCCCGGCGCGGAGGTCCGACTGGGCCGCGAGGCCATCGAACAGCGGCCCATCTCCCTTCCCGGCCGCGCCCTCATCGACCTCATCGCCGAGCAGCCCGGCTGGGTCATCGAAGGCAACGCCGTCCTCCATCCCCGCGGCTCCGAGTACCAGACCCAGTACGTCGTCGACGGCGTCCCCCTCACCGACAACCGCTCCCCCGGCTTCA
>CAXTWP010000467.1:0-2174 GCA_964247945.1 uncultured Acidobacteriaceae bacterium
CAGCCTCAGCGGACCTCAAATACATGACGCACATGATCTTCCTGACTCTGGCAGGTACGATTCGCGGTCACCTGGAAACCAGCCCTTCGCCGAGAGCCGTCCGCCAATTGAGAGAACATCTTTCCAAGCTCATCCTTGCCTATTGCGAAACTCTCTCTAAAGCCAACTCTTAGGGTGGAACCCGTAACATGGCATGGAAGAGGTTCATCGGTTCTATCCCGATTTGGTCAAAAAAAAACTGTTCCACAAGGGCTGCGATACCAAACTCATCCTCCAACACCTGCGGCAACTTGGCATCGGGCCGTCATCCCGCCACGTTACCGACGCAAAAGTTCGACCGTGCTCTTACCGGCAGCGCAAACCGTACAGAGCGCAGATTCGCACACCTCAAGCGATTCCGGCGATTTGCTAAATGATTAACAAATTTAGCTAAACTTTCAAGCTACCGTTGCCAACGCTTGTGCCGCACGATGCTCGGCAATATGTCGAATACACCCTGGTTGATTCGTTCGGAGGCCGCCGTGCGCACGGTACCTCACTCCTTCACGCTCACGCCAAGCGCCTTCATCTTGCGGTAGAGATGACTCCGCTCCAGGCCCAGACCCTCCGCCGCCCGGCTCACATTCCCGTGGCACTCATCCAACTTCTTCAGGATGTAGTCCCGCTCATATGCTTCGCGCGCCTGCAGGAGCGTCGTAAACTCCTCACCGCTACCCGCCGCCTTGCCGGCATCGCGGAAGACCAGCACCGGCAGATGTTTCTTCTCGATACGCTGCGCCTTCGGGTTCAGGATGAGCACACGCTCCACAAGGTTGCGCAGCTCGCGCACATTGCCCGGCCAATGGTATTGCTTCAGCGCAGCCAGCGCGTCGTCACTCATCTCTACCCTCGGCCGCCCATACATCCGCCCAAACTCCCGCAAAAACTCTTTCACCAGCAGCGGAATGTCCTCCTTGCGGTCGCGCAGCGGCGGCACAAAGAAGGGAATCACGTTCAGCCGGTAGAACAGGTCCTCGCGAAAGTTTCCCCGCGCGATCTCCTCCTCTAAATCCTTGTTGGTCGCCGCGATCACCCGCACATCCACATGCACCGGGTGGCTCGCGCCCACCGGCAGAAACCGCTGCTCATCGAGCGCGCGCAGCACCTTCGCCTGAGTCTTCAAGCTCATGTCGCCCACTTCGTCAAGGAACAGAGTCCCACCGTCCGCGCGCTCGAAGGTCCCGCGCTTCTCCGACGGCCGCCCTGGCCCGGCCTGTCCCGCGCCAAGGCGATAACCGAAAAGTTCGGTCTCGATGTAGTCCTCCGGGATCGCCGCGCAGTTCAGCTCCACGAACACCCGTTCCTTGCGCAGGCTCTCCGCGTGCATGGCGCGCCCGATCAACTCCTTGCCCGTGCCGCTCTCGCCATAGATCAGCACCCGCCCATTGGTCGGTGCCATCAGCTTGATCTGCTGCCGTAGCGCCTTCATCGGCACGCTCTCGCCGGTCACGGTTCCCTTGGCGGCAAGCTGCCGCGCGAACTCCTGGTTATCCTCGCGCATCTGTCGCGCCTTCATGGCGTTCTTCAGCACGATCAACGTCCGCGCCAGCGACAAAGGCTTTTCGAGGAAGTCGTAAGCCCCCAGCTTCGTTGCCTTCACCGCCGCCTCGATCGTCCCGTGGCCCGAGATCATGATCACCTCGGGCACATTGGCCGACTCCATCTGCCGTATCTCGCCCAGCGCGTCCAGGCCGTCTCGATCCGGCAACCAGATGTCGAGCAGCACCACATCGTACGTGGCGTCGCGCAGCAGCTCCAGCCCCTCGCCCGCCGTACCTGCCGTGGTGACGACATAGCCCTCCTCGCGCAGAATGCTCTCCAGCGACGATCGAATGTCTGCCTCGGCGTCGACGATCAGCACATGGTTCAAGCGCGGCTCCCTGCCGCCGCTTCCGCCGGCTCCTCCACCGCGTCCGACAGCGAAGCCGCCTTCAGCTCTACAATAAACTTCGCTCCCACCGGCACATTCTTCTCTGCGCGTACCGTGCCGTCATGCTCCTGGATGATCTTCGCCGCGATCGCCAACCCCAGCCCCGTACCCCGCTGTTTAGTCGAAAAATAAGGCAGAAACAGCCGCTCCCGCATCTCGTTCGTCAGTCCGGAGCCGGTGTCCGCCACCGTCAACTCCACCATCC
>CAXTWP010000468.1:0-2163 GCA_964247945.1 uncultured Acidobacteriaceae bacterium
ATGGGAGATTACAGAAGCAGAGCTTACGGAGCTGGTGGATAGCAATCCGAGCTTACGGGCTATATAGCCGAGAAGAAGTTTCATGATACATATCTTGACCATCCGGATATAACGGATAAGGAAAAGGACGACGATCATGACCGACAAAAAAAAGCGACAGAAGGGTTATTTACAAGGGAAGAACGCTGACCATCGAGATCAAGAGTTTGCAAACTGCCATGGTCAAGCAGACAGGTGAAGATCAGTGGACTGGCAAAGCTCAAGTCGACGCCAGTGATCGCCGCATCGTAAGGTTTCCAGACGGCACCGAGCTTAATACCACCTTGTTGCTGCGAGGAGAATTCAACCTTCTGGAGGTCAACTGTTTTGCGTTTGGTGGCAAGTGGCGTTTCATCTTCGCCAAGAACTCCGATCTACCTTGTTCTACATTCAAGAAGTACACACAAGCGCAGATGCAAGGTTTGATCGCGTCCCTTATTCCAGTCACTTGGCCACCAATGTCACCTTTCACAGACGACCCATTCCCTCTACTCGATGAGCTTGCTGCTCAACCCGACAAAACAGTGGAATTGGTTGAAACTACCGAGAGGATGGTTGTTGATCAACCAGTAGCTAAAGTGGAATCTTCGTCTTAGGTTTGCTGCGCGGTTTAGCCGTTTTGATAAAGACAAGGATATAACTATGGTTCTTTCGAGCGTGTACTTGCTTGAGGAGTCGGCTTATGCCCACTCTGTTCTGCCGCACTGTCACAAACAAGTCCTTGGTATAGAAACCTAGTGCTTGATAGTGGTTGATGATTTCCACATGCGTCAGCCACTGCCGATTAGCCGATACCTCGTCCTGACATTTAACTATCAAGACACCATCCTCCCTAAGTACGCGGTACGCCTCGGCTCCAGCTTTGTAGTAGAGATCTGTAACTGCGGCATGCCACTTCGGACCAACGCTTTGCTCGTCTCCGTTCGAGTAGTACTCTCGAAATGCGGAATGAGTTCCACCTCCAGCCTTGTGATCACTGTTCACGCGCAGGAGTCCTTCCATGTAGGGCGGGTCTAATACAACCGCGTCGAGACTCTCTGCTTCATAAGGTAGCGCGCGGCAATCTACGCCATCGGCGATGTCACTGGAGATAAGCGTGTATTCCGAAAGATTGACATTTCGCCAGAACACGCCCCCGCCATAGGTAACATCTGCCACCCGTGACCCCCTAGGAACATGGAGATCGAGTATCTGCGGGAACACATCCGCGTTCCCGCTCACATAAGCGGAAACAACAACGTCGGAGATTGCAACGCCTCCTTGTACTCGTCTGTCGGAAGGTAACTCTGGTTCGAATTCGAGTTGGAGAGTGTTTCTCGTCATAAAGTTAAGACTATTCGAAAATCGGATAAACGACAAAATTGGATAAGCAGAGTGCGTGGAAAACGCGACTAAGTACCAAAATCGTTTTATCCAGTCGCCCATGCCGCTTCAAGGAACTCCCGCGCGTTCTGTTCCGCTTTACCCGGCGCAAACACCGCGCTCCCGGCCACCAGCATATCCGCCCCGGCCTGCACCACCTGCGCCACCGTGTCGTGCCCGATGCCGCCGTCGACCTCGATCCTGTAATTCAGCCCCATCGCCTCGCGCAGTTCCGCCAGATGGGCGATCTTATCGAGAGCCAAGGGAAGAAACTTCTGGCCCCCGAAGCCCGGATTGACGCTCATCACCAGCACATGATGCACCATCGGCAGCACCTCGATCAGCGCCTCGACTGGCGTGGCCGGGTTGATTACGACCGCGGGCTTCATCCCGTGATGCTCGATCAGCTGCAGCGTCCGGTGCAGGTGCCTGCAAACCTCCTGGTGCACCGAGACCATGTCCGCCCCCGCCTCTGCAAACTCGGGGATGAAGGCGTCGGGGTTCTCGATCATCAGGTGGCAGTCAAGCGGCAGCTTGGTAATCGGCCGCAGCGCCTTGACCATCGGGGGTCCAAAGGTGATGTTCGGAACGAAGTGGCCGTCCATCACGTCGACGTGCACGATGGTGCCGCCCCCGCGCTCCGCCGCCGCAACCTCGTCGGCGAGATGCGCGAAGTCCGACGCAAGGATGGAAAAAGCGAGTTCAATCACGGAGTTGGGCCTTCGGGCGGGTGGCTCCCGCTGGGCATGATTGTATCAAGAC
>CAXTWP010000469.1:0-2162 GCA_964247945.1 uncultured Acidobacteriaceae bacterium
GAATGTTTGGATGGGAAACGAACAAAAAGATGCGCTTGCGATCCCAACGGATAACGACGGCGTTGCTCGTCTACGGCTCACGGCCAGCGACGCTGAAATAAACACGCAAAACCGCTGGAAAGAATGCGGGGCTTTCGGCGTGATCAATCCCGTTGTACGATTCGAAAGCTCTGTTACGATCAACGCCGGGTATGTTTTGTGTCAGCCGCAAGGAACGGACTACTCATGGCTGGCGCTCAAAGACTTTCCGACGAAGCAGATTTTGGCCGAGGGGGCCGTCAGTCCTAATGCCTGTGGTAAACACCGCGCTTCACCGGTGCCGCGACAAGTGATCATCTTTGTTAGGCCGCTGAGTTTTTGGGAGAAGTTGAAACAATAGGCCTTGACTCTAGCGGAGCCAACAGTTGTTCCCCCAAAGAACGACACGCCTGCGCCGAACAATGGAGAGCCTCCATCTGCTTGTTTGATTGCGAATATCAACGCCGTTAACGCGGTCTCGAATCTCAATGTCAATTTTTCAAATGTCGTGGGACTAATTCGACTAATTCGGGACAGTACACTCATCCACTATTCAGATGCCCTCCGCGTGCAGTGCGGAGCGGTAACTCAAGACGTACACAATGCGCCGACCACAACTTTCGAAATCACGCAGCCGATCATCTATGATGCGCTGGGGCGCTGGGTGGAGAAGACGAACGGGAGTGTGACGACGCAGGCGGTGTATGCTCCGGATGGGAGCAGGCTGGCGGTGATGACGGGAATGACGCTGGTGGGAGGTTATTTGCACCTGCCGGGCGGGGCGGTGGCGTTCTACACGAGCAACACGGTGCGCAACTACTGGCATGCGGACTGGCTCGGAACTTCGCGTGTGTACTCGAATCTCGCGCACGTGGTTGCTGACGATGCGGTTTTTGCGCCGTTTGGTGAACAGTATTCCGGCAATCCGACGGACTCCTTTTTCACCGGAGTGGCGCAGAGCAATGAGGCTCTGGACATGAAGGATTTTCCGGCGCGCGAGTACCATACGACCGAAGGGCGCTGGTTGAGCCCGGATCCGGGAAATGCCGGGGCCGTGCTGGAATTTCCACAGACTTGGAATGCGTATGCGTATGTGGGGAATAATCCGCTGAGCAATGTGGATCCGAGCGGGATGGAACAATGTTCGCGAAGTAACAATTATTGCGGTTTCGTGGTGTTTAACACGCCGTCAACGCTGGGCGTGGCTTCCCAAACTTGGGACCCCTTACAATCGCTTGACAGCTCAGCTAACGCTCTGCCGACGCTGTCGGTCTCTGAGACGCTGGCGGTTCAGAATGTCACAACGACCTTTAGCGGTCAGTCGGATACCGATACCGGGCTTCTCGACTATATCACTCCCACTTTGACCTATGGCTCGCTTAACCTCGGGTTATCCGACGCGCTTGGTTTCGGGTTATCAAGCGCGCTGAATGCGCCCTCAAACAACCAGATTGCGGCGAACATGAACAGCCTAACTCTATTCGGACGTATAAAAGGGGAGCGCGGCTTGACAGGTTCTTCAAATGCTACTAATAATCCCACGAAGAAGGCTCGCCCCCTCAGAGACAACAACGGAAAGATAATTGGCTGGCTGGTTAAGGATCCCGTTACCGGTAAGGATTTGAAGAAATCCTTAGCCTGGGGCCAAGCAAACGGCTTAGATGCCTCGAAATTCGCAATTGGCGCAGTGGGCGCAGCCGGGACGGGAGTTCTGGTGTGGCAAATCTTAGAAGACATTGGGATAGGGCTGGCTATCGCTTTCTGAGGCATCAAAATGACGGACAGAATACAAGTCGCTGAGGAGCTGTTCATGAGAGCTGAGGAAAATGAGGAAAAAGGGAACTTTGAGGGTGCATTCCAAGATCTCTTAAGGGCAGCGCAGATGGGTCACATTTGGAGCCAGGTGAACCTCGGGAACTACTACTCCGCTGGAAAGGGCGTTCATCCCAATCGTCACCAAGCCGCAAAATGGTACAAGGCAGCGGCGCGAAGGGGCGATAGCTCAGGCGCTTACAATTTGGCATTGGATTTGCAGGCGCAAGGTGACCGAAAGGCTGCTATGCGGTGGCTCAGACGAGCGATTGCACTTCGCCATGGCGAAGCATACGTGGCTTTGGCTAAGCTCTACCAACAGAACGCCGACA
>CAXTWP010000470.1:0-2162 GCA_964247945.1 uncultured Acidobacteriaceae bacterium
CCCACATACCGGAAGCCCGTCCCGGACTTCAGCCGCCGTATCCCCGCTTGCGCGTCCGACACATACCGCAGCCCCGCCGCCCGCGCCGACTCCATCGGATCGGTCACCGGCTCCGCCGGCAGTTCGGTCCCGCTATGTATCTTCAGTTCTTGCGAATCCGTAGCAACGCCCATTCTCTCTCCGATGCGCGTCGCAGCCCCGCTGTTCTTCGCTTGCTCTGAGATCTTGTCAAGCCCCAAAACTGCCAAAAACTATGTAACTGACTCCGTATAAGCGATTTATAAATCCCCCCATTGTGCGCATGAGATACCCTCGCCAGAGTATCGTTCGATTACAGCAGTTGTGTGCTTGCGAGCGGCGCTTGTGTAGTTGTCTTTCCCAGTCATTCTTTTTTATCATCCAGAGCGGAATCTGGGTGGATTCAAACTCCAAGCCAACGTCATTCGAGTGTAGTGGACCAGTGTTGGACGAAGTCGAAGGCTGCTTGGGGGAGGAAGAGTTCGGCGGGAGCTTTCCAGCCGAGCGATTTCCGGGGTCTAGTGTTGAGGGTCCAGGCGATGTCGTCGAGCGGGTGCTGGGAGAAGGCGCTCAGGTCGGTGCCTTTTGGAAGGTATTGGCGGAGCAGGCCGTTGGTGCGCCGCTTTGGTTGTAGGTCAGCGAACGGCGCATCAGGCTGTCGAAGCGGTTGAGATGGAGGTGAAGCCATTGGCGGTGGTCTCGGCGCGCCCGTCGTCATGGCGCACGAGCGCGACGAAGAGGGTAATCCGTTCGACCAGCGTGCTGACGCGGACTGGTTGAGCTTTCCCTTGATCAGGTCGCCCTCCCAATGACCGGGCACCAGGCGTTCGGCCAGTTCGGAGGGACGCTCGTCGATCAAGGTCATGGCTTCGAGGAAGCGACGGGGAACGCGGCCCGAGCGGGCTCCGCGCTTCGTTTGGGAGCGGCGCAAGAGGGTCAGGACGCGGGCGCGCAACTGGCCGCGCGGCATGGCTTACAGCGCGGTGTAGATGGCCTCGTGCGAGAGGCGGACCGGCTCCGGCATACGTCCGAGTGTGGACTCGATCTGCTCCGGACTCAAGCCCCGGCGCAGATGGTGGAGCACGCGGAGCCAGAGCTGGTTGCCGGCAACCAGCTTGCGTTCCACGCGCGGCTTGCGGTGGAGCATCCGCGCGCGGTGATGGGCGAAACGGGCGTAGCACCCTCCGACCAGCTGCGGACGGCCGCGCTTGCTACGCTCCGGCACGGGCCGCCAGCCGTGGCGAAGCATCTCGCGGGTGATGGTGGAGCGCGGGCGCTGGGGACAACTGGGCCTGGATCAGGCACCGCTCTCCATCGTCACCTGCTTGTAGGTTCTCACCATGCAACGTCTTCTCCTCAGAAAGATGTTGCACTTGGATTTTGAGATCAACCGATTCCTCAGCGTCTCCGTCAACAGGCAAACCGCTCTAACTGCGAAAGAAGTTCTTCGCCAGAAACAGCACATTCGCTGGCCGCTCCGCCAGCCGTCGCATAAAATACGGATACCACTCCGTCCCGAACGGGATATACACCCGCACCCCATACCCCTCCGCCACCAGCTTTCGCTGCAGGTCGCGCCGCACTCCGTACAGCATCTGAAACTCGAACGCGCTCTTGGCGATCCCCTGCTCGGCCACAAACCGGCAGATCTCCCATACGATCGCCTCATCGTGTGTCGCCATCCCGCAGAACACCCCCGATCCTACCATCCGCTTTGCCAGCTTAAGATAATTCGCGTCCACGTCCGCCTTCGCCGGAAACGCCACCGCCGCCGGCTCCTTATACGCCCCCTTGCACAGCCGTATCCGAATCCTCTGCCTCAGCAACCGATCCGCATCCGCCTCTGTTCGATACAGATAAGATTGCAGCACCGCCCCCGCGCAACCCGGAGCAGCCGTATGCAGACGCTCCACCATCGCCAGCGTCGCCTCGGTCAATTCGCTGCCCTCCATATCCACCCGCACAAAGCTCCCCACCGCCGCCGCGTGGCCTACGATCTCTCCCATGATCCGCTCCGCCAGCGCCGGGTCGAACTCCATCCCCATCTGCGTCAGCTTCGCGCTCACGTTCGCCCGCAGACCTCTGGCCGCGATCGCCTCCAGCAGGATGTGGTATACCTCCGCCGAAGCCCGCGCCTGCCCCTC
>CAXTWP010000471.1:0-341 GCA_964247945.1 uncultured Acidobacteriaceae bacterium
GGGTGGGGCTGGCGGAGCTGACCGAAGTGGAGACCGCCGCGGCCGACCTCTTCGGCGGCGACGGAGAGGCGCGGGCACGGACGACGGAAACGGCGGTCGATGCGCTTCGAGGGCGGTTCGGGGCAGGCGCGGTGGTGAGTGGACGGGCGCTGCGGCGGAAATCGTGAAGGCTGCCACCGGACGTTTGAAGTGACAGGACCGGGTGGATTGCTGCCGCAAGCGCGCTACCATTCGCGTGTGGAGAAGAGGCGAATGGTGCATGTGGATCGGCTTGTTAGGCGCAGCGATAGTCGTCCTTGCCCCCAGCTCGTCGGCGGCGATGGCGGCTCCAAAAGCTACTC
>CAXTWP010000471.1:351-1088 GCA_964247945.1 uncultured Acidobacteriaceae bacterium
GGCTGGCAATGATCAGGCTGAAATTATCCTGACCTTCTCAGATAACGGAACGCTTTCAGTCAATCTCGAAGGTGAGCCGCTATGCGAGCCATCGCCGGTATGCGTGCGCAACGATAGAAGAGCGAATGACAAGTTGATTATCACAGAAGATAATCCGCAGGTCTTTCATCACCTAACCATGGTGCTGGACATTCGAACCAGACAGCTTGATGTGGCTGACAGCGAGTTGGAGAGCGGCTTCTCGCGAAGGGGTATCTGCGAGCTACACCGACCCGAGCAAGGCAGACCTTAGCTCGTTGGATGAAGAACCGACGATGCAATAGGGTCATTCCTGTCAGAACCACGCACCAGCCATGCCGCACGTCGCTCCCACAAATGAACACCCATCTACTAATATGAGTAGAAAAAAGCTATGACAACTATCGTGGTCCTCAACGCACCTCTGTTTAGCCGAAAACGGGGGATGTAAAGCGAGGTCTCCAGCCTCGGTAGATGGTTGGGGACCAGCAAGACCGGTGCGACTATCTGGGTCATAAAAAAGCCGAGGCAGATGAGCCCAGCAAACCCGGAACCGTAGGCTGCTTTCGACGGTATCGGCCCGCGACGAAAAAGCATACCCAACAGAGTCGTCGTCGGCGCTGGCACAAGAGTTAACAACCAGAGTGGAGAGTGCCACCGCGTCCTTAACTCTGGTTTACCGGAGAAAGCGGCGAAGTACATAATACCGGGCCCGATAA
>CAXTWP010000471.1:1098-1780 GCA_964247945.1 uncultured Acidobacteriaceae bacterium
CCGCTATAGCGGCCACAAGAACGAACAAGCCGACCAAGGTCAGCGTACTAACGATGTCGCTCATGAACGGTCGTGCTGATTAGGCATTGCTGGATTGTAGCGCTTTTGCAAGCGCCGCCAAGTCCGCCGTGGGCGTCTCCGGCCGTGAGAGCTTGACGCAAACTCTCCGTCGCAAACGGTCAGGCATGTCCGTTCAACAAGTGCATCGACGCCAGGACGCTACGCGCGACCAGAAATGCACACCAAAGCGTCCAAAGCAGCACCTTCCAAGAGTAGTGTGGAACGGCATCCGTCTCGGAGGATGGTGGTGGAGGCGCATATGCCTTCAGCTCTCGAAGTTCCTCAAAGTAGCGGTCGCGACCTGCTGTCAAGCGATCTGACAGCCGGGCTCTGTATCTCCGGTAGGCAATCTCGCCTACTCGAAGGCGCAGCCTACGTATCCAGGCTCCTCCGGGCGAAGACGTATAGACCGCCACCGTATGACGGACGGCGAGCAAGGCCACGAAAGCGATGAGCGTTGATAGCGCTTCTAGCACAGCCTACGGTCGCACCCGATCGCGCGCTTTGCAATGTCCGAAAAGGGTCGATCTTCCGCTTCGGCATCCTTCCGATAAGCGGACGTGCCATCGTGCTCGGGCGCGTCAAGGGACCCCCGGCTTTATCCCGGGTGGTAGCCCCGGAC
>CAXTWP010000471.1:1790-2152 GCA_964247945.1 uncultured Acidobacteriaceae bacterium
GGGCGGCCGGGGGCGCCCGGGCGCCCCCCGGGCCGAAGCGCGGCACACCTCTCACGACAGAGAGGAGCAAACTCCTCCCTAGCTGGCCAGCACCGCTCGCTCGCGTTGCGCCTCCCCTTCGGCGCTCCGGTCGCCGTGACCGGCCAAGAGCCCCGCGATCGAGATGTCCTCGTCCAGCTCTTCCCAGTGCAGACCGCCGGGGCTGAGCTCGACCCGGCTGCGCGCCGCCTTGGAGCCGTGGAGCAGGCGGGGGAACCAGGCCAGGGGAACGCCCAGGGTGCGGCCGTCGTCCAGCTCGACCCACATGGAGGCGTCGTCGAAGCGGACTTCAACGGGTCTGACCGAAGTGCTCATTCCAAGCC
>CAXTWP010000472.1:0-1786 GCA_964247945.1 uncultured Acidobacteriaceae bacterium
CCCTGACGCATCTCGGGGAAGCCGATACGAGCACCTATCGCGTTTGGCAGGCCGAGGACGCAGCCAATGGCGTGAACGGAAGGGACCGACCGATGAGCAAGACGCTTAACAACAACGATGAGGTCGACGCGACGCAGCCGGTGCTGTACTCCGAAGAGGAGCCGGTCACGGTGGCGGACTACCCTGACCCGGCGACGGCCAACGTGGCGCGGACGGCGCTCGAGTCGGCGAACATCGAGGTGATGATGCAGGGCGAGAACGCCAACAGCCTGCTGCCGGTCGCCTTTGGCGTGCGCCTGATGGTCCGCCCTTCGGATGAGACCGCAGCACGCGCGATCCTGAGCGACTTCGAGGCGAGCCCGGAGACCATGGAGTCAGTCTCCGCCGCGGAAACCGCGGATGAGGCCGACGCCGGTGGTTCTGTGTGGAACGCCGGGGCGCGAGAGCGCTAGATGGCTCGGGCGCGGGCAGTCGTTTGCCTCTCCGGCGGCATGGACTCGACCGTTTGTGCGGCCCTGGCGGCGCGAGATTTCGACGCGTATGGCCTCCATGTTCGCTATGGGCAGCGGACGGAGGCCCGCGAGCTCCAGGCGGCGGGGGAGGTTGCAGAGGCCGTGGGCCTGGCCGACCTGCTTGTGCTCGAAACAGACCTCTTCCGGCGTATCGGTGGGTCGGCCCTGACGGACGCGAGTATCCCTGTGCCGGAGGCTTCTCCGGCCGGCACGGAGGGCCTCTCGCAGCGCCATGGGCCGGAGATCCCGGTGACCTATGTGCCCTTCCGCAATGCGCATTTTCTCGCCGCGGCGGTGAGTTGGGCAGAGGTGCTCGGCGCCCAAACGGTGCTCATCGGGGCGGTGGAGCAGGACAGCTCCGGCTACCCGGACTGCCGGCCGGCCTATTACGACGCATTCAACGCGCTTGTCGCGCAGGGAACGCGCGACGGCACCATTCGCGTGCAAACACCGCTGATCAACCTGCGCAAGCCGGAGATTGTGCGGCTGGGAGTTGAACTGGGCGCTCCGTTGCATGTAAGTTGGTCGTGCTACGCGGGGGATCGTGCGGCCTGTGGGGTGTGTGAAAGTTGCGCCCTGCGGCTCCGTGCCTTCGCCGAAGCCGGTGTGACCGACCCGATCCCCTATGCGGCCACCGGCGGGCGCGTGTAGGCGCGCAGGAACGACGGGCAGTGACAGTTACGCGGCCCGCAAAGAGAGGACAACACATGATTGGATTTCGTACCGCAAAGCGCTCCACCCTTCTCGCCGTCAGCGCTGCGGCCCTGCTCGGCATGGGTCCCCTGGGCTTTTCGCAGGCGACCGATGCCAAGGTGCACGGAAAGGCGATCGACCCGATCGGGCAGCCACTAGGCAATGGGCAGGTCAAGCTGACCAAGGACCTGACCGTTCCCTACAAGGATGAGAAGTTCACTAACACCGTCGACGTTGGCGCGGATGGGTCGTACACGGTCACGGGCGTGGCGCCGGGTGAGTACTTTATCTACTTCCTGCAGAAGGACAAGACCCTGGACCGCCAGCAGGTGGTGATCAAGGCCGGCGACGACAAGGATGTGAGCCTCGATATGTCCTCGGCGGCCTACATGGCGACGCTGAAACCAGAAGAGCGCAAGGCGATCGAGGACTACAAGGCGAAGAACGCCGCCGCGGTGGCCGGCAACAAGCAGGTCGCAAACCTGAATGCGACGATTACGGCGGTCCACGCTGACATCAAATCGCCTTCGCCGAACTTCGACAAAGACATTGCCGACATGAAGCAGGCGACGGATGCGCGG
>CAXTWP010000472.1:1796-2148 GCA_964247945.1 uncultured Acidobacteriaceae bacterium
ACAAGACCAATCCGAACGCGGATGATGCGGTGACCAAGAGCTACTCGGACGCGATTGACTCCTACAAGAAGGCTGAGGATCTCCTGACGGCCTCCGGTGCGAAGCCGAATCCGGACATGTCAGCGACGGTTTACAACCAGATGGGCAACACACTGGCCAAGCAGGGCAAGGTCACGGATGCCTCTACCGCCTATGACAAAGCCGTAAGCCTGAAGCCGGCGGAGGCCGGCACGTACTACGCCAACGAGGCTGCGGTTCTGTTCAACGCGCACCAGCCCGCGCTGGATGCGGCCAACAAGGCGATCGCGGCCGACCCCAACAAGCCGGCACCGTACTTCGTGAAGGGCCAGGA
>CAXTWP010000473.1:0-2146 GCA_964247945.1 uncultured Acidobacteriaceae bacterium
CAGCAACACGGCAAACATATGAGTAAGGTAATCTCATAGCTCCGCTGCCCTAGAATAAGTAGCGGTGAAAAGATTCGTGGAGATCTCCACCCAGACTGAGCGGCACCAATAATTACCAAGCATACCCCGATCGCGAGAACCGTAAAGTTCAGGCCGTTTCTGCCCAGGCCCCACTTGTAGGCTTGTATTGAAAATACCAAGCTAAAGATCAACAGAACCGCTCCAAGTACAGTACAGGAACGTACACATGTCCGCGAAAGCTGCTTGCCCGAGAGAAACATAGCAGTGAGCCAACCAAGAGCGATCGCATCCATTCCGCCCAGGTAGGAATATTCTCTCCACACGGGATTCGGATTGAGGATCCTTGCTCTCGCAAATGGACCTACAGCAATGAAAACGACGAGGAGGGCCACAAGCAACCACTGCTTCCGCAACAAGCTCCCAAACAATGGGAAGAACAGATAAAACATCTCTTCTATCGAGAGAGACCAGAGAATATCCCAGTTACCCGGAAGGTAGCCTCTTGTTGCTTCCAGATATCCAATGTGAAACGTAATGGCGGCTAACAGCGCTCTGCCCAGACCACCCGTATTTTGAGAAATGATATACCCCGGCACGTGTGCAAAATGCAAGCCGCTAAGAATAAGCAGAAGAAGAGTCATAAGTGGCGCAATCCGCGCGAACCGCAATAAGTAAAACTCCCCAACGCGTAGATTGCCCGGAGTTTTCCAGCGGCGAATGCTTGTAGAAGTAATGAGGTAACCCGAAATGACAAAAAACATCTGAACCGCAAACTGACCATTCCACACAAGCGTATAAATCAACTGCTCCGGCTGCCCTTTCGTATACGGTATCTTCGCTTCAAGCAAACGCATGTTTACATGGTTCATGAGTACGAACACAATAGACAGACCTCGCAGAAGGTCGATGCCGTCGATGCGCTTCCAGCCTCGTTCGGCGTTATGAGTTGGTAACTCGATCATCCAATCAGTATCGTGCATCCACCCCGTCCTACCCTTCGCCCGTCGTTCGGTCAATCCCATATTATCGACACAGCCCGTGTCCGCCCCTATCCAGATCGCTCCTGCCGCTTCCACGACGAGGAAGCCAGCCACCCTCCCCACCATCCACGACTTCTTCGCCCCCGGCGGCCTGCTCTCCCGTTCCTCGCTCTCCTTCGAACACCGCAAGGGCCAGTACGAGATGGCCCGCGCCATCGAGCAGGCCTTCGCCGACAAGCGCCACCTTATCGTCGAGGCAGGCACCGGCACCGGCAAGACTCTCGCCTATCTGCTGCCCGCCCTTCGTCTCGCCCGCGAGCGCGGCCAGCGCATCGTCATCTCCACCGGCACCAAAAACCTGCAGGAGCAGCTCTACTTCAAGGACATCCCCTTCCTCGAATCCCTGCTCGGCCCGCTTAAAACCTGCTACATGAAGGGCCGCGCCAACTATCTCTGCCGCCACAAGCTCTATGCCCTCCGCGCCAGCCCCATCCTCTCCGGCCTCGACGACATCTCCCACTTCCACGCCCTCTCCGCCTGGGAGAAAACCACCGTCACCGGCGACCGCGCCGAGGTCGACGAGCTGCCCGAGCACTCCGCCCTCTGGTCCAAGCTCGACGCCCGCACCGAAGCCTGCCTCGGCCAGACCTGCCCCGACTGGGAAAACTGCTTCGTCACCGCCATGCGCCGCAAGGCCCTCGAGTCCGAGCTTGTCATCGTCAACCACCACCTCTTCTTTGCCGACCTCGCCATCAAGCAGCAGGCCGGCAACGCCCCCGACGCCGGCATCCTCCCTGAGGCCGCCGCCGTCATCTTCGACGAGGCGCACGAGCTTGAAGAGGTCGCCTCCAGCTACTTCGGCATCGGGCTGAGCACGCTGCGATTTGACGAGCTGACCCGCGATGTGGAACTCATGCTCAAGGCCAAGCAGGCCACCACGAGCGCGATCGAGAGCGCCTGCGCCACACTCAAAGAGCGCACCCGTATGTTCTTCGCCGCGTTGCCAGACCAGGGATTTGGCTTCGACTCTTCAGCGGGCCGGATGCCATTTGAAGACCGTGAAGGCTTCCTTGAAGAGTCCGGCGACCTGTACACCGGCGCGCTCAACGCCTTGACCCGCCTTGAAGGCGAACTCGACCTACTCC
>CAXTWP010000474.1:0-2144 GCA_964247945.1 uncultured Acidobacteriaceae bacterium
CCTTCCTTCCCGCCCGACGACATCACCGAGGAGGTTGTCAGCACGGTCGAGAGCACCTATCCTCACCACTTCGGCGCGCTGGATAACTTCAATCTTCCCTGCACCCAGGCCGACGCAGACGCCTTCTGGCGGTTCGCTCTCATGGAGCTTCTTCCCCACTTCGGCCCCTTTGAAGACGCCATGCGCGACGACCAGCCCCAGCTCTTCCACTCCAAAACCTCCGTCCTGCTCAACCTCGGCCGTCTCCTCGCGCTCGACCTTATCCGCGACGTAGCCGCAGCCTCCGATAAGGGCCTTATCCCGCTCTCTAGTGCTGAAGGCTTTATCCGTCAACTACTTGGATGGCGAGAGTTCATGCGCCACTTGCATGAACAAACCGACGGCTACCGCCTCCTCGCTCCCCATGTCCCGCAGGAAGAGCGGCTCCTGCCGCAGGAGACCTCCCCGGATCAAACCCCCGAAGCAGCCGCCGCCTACTCCATCCCTAAATCCAATCCAGACCCCTACGCCGGAGCCATACCCTCAGCCCTCGGTGCCAACCTTCCCCTCCCCGCCGTCTACTGGGGCGTTCCCTCTGGCCTCTACTGCATGGACACCGTCGTCAAGCAGGTCATCGACGAGGGCTGGTCCCATCACATCACCCGCCTGATGGTCCTCTCAAACCTCGCCAACCTTTGCGGCTTCTCTCCCCGCGAGCTGACCGACTGGTTCTGGTTCGCCTACGTCGACGCCTACGACTGGGTGGTCGAGCCGAACGTTCTCGGCATGGCTACCTATGCCGATGGGGGCTTGACCGCCACTAAACCCTATGTCTCGGGCGCCGCCTACATCAACAAGATGTCCAACTTTTGCGGGAAATGCCGGTACGACCCGAAGAAGACGGTCACCGAAGACGCCTGCCCCTTTACCGCCCTCTATTGGACCTTCCTCGAGCGCAATCAAGACACGCTTGGCAAAAACTTCCGCCTCCAGATGCCCTACAACACCCTCCGCAAGAAGTCCTCCTCCGATTTAGTCCAGCTTCGCGCCCGCGCCGCCGAGGCGATTGCGCACCTGCAGTCCTTCCCGCGACCAAAGTATTAAATCCGCGGAGACTCGCTATCTTCTCAGTAGATCGCCGCCTCTTAAACCAGTATTTAGCGCTTGCCATTCCCTGACCCCTGTTCCACACTGAAGAAGCTAACCTCAGATCAGTCTGCGCGGAGCCCATTCCATGAGCCTCAGCCGTCGTGTCTTCATCCAGCGCATCGCCCAGGCAGGCGGATACGCCGCCGCCTTCTCGACCATGAACGCGCTCGGGCTGCTCCCTGAAGCGGGTCCCTCCCCGCTCCCGCAGCTACCCGCCGATTTCGGACGCGGCAAGAAGGTGGTGATTCTCGGCGCGGGCATCGCGGGACTTACCGCCGCGTACGATTTGCGGAAGGCAGGCTTCGATTGCACCATCCTGGAAGCTCGCTCCTGCCCCGGCGGCCGCTCCTGGTCTGTTCGCGACGGCAGCACGGTTGAGTTTACCGACGGCACCAGGCAGCAATGCTCCTGGTCGAACGGCGGTTACCTCAATGCAGGTCCGGCCCGCATCCCTTCCATCCACACCAACCTGCTCAACTACTGCCAAACGCTCGGCGTCCCGCTTGAGGTTGAAGTCAACGCCTCCCGCTCCGCGCTGATGCAGTCGCCCGCACTCAACGGCGGCAAACCCGTCACGCAACGTCGCGTCATCCACGACACGCGCGGCTACCTTGCCGAGTTGCTCGCCAAGTGCATCCACGGGGACTCGCTCGACGCGGCCCTGACCAAGGAAGACCTCGCCCGGCTGTCGGACTTTCTTGCAGGCTTTGGGGATCTCGACAAGTCCGGCAAATACACGGGCACCACCCGCGCCGGATTCACCACCGACCGGGGCGCGGGCCCGATCCAGGAGGTGATGCACAAGCCGCTCCCTTTCAAGGAACTGCTCGCCGCCGACTTCTCCAAGGGCGAGTTCTACGAGGAGCAGATCGACTGGCAAGCCACGATGTTTCAGCCCATCGGTGGCATGGACCGGATCGGCTATGGCTTCGCCCGCGCCCTGCCGCCGGAGATGATCGTCTACAGCGCCCCCGTCACCGAGATCACCACCTCCGCAAGCGGCGTCACCGTTGCGT
>CAXTWP010000475.1:0-269 GCA_964247945.1 uncultured Acidobacteriaceae bacterium
TGCTCAATGGAGGGATGCTGGAGGAAGCGGCTGTCGCCGGTGAAGTGAATCTGAACGCGGTTTCGCGGATAGTGGGACTTGATCTCGCGCATGGAGCCTGAAAGCACGAGATGGCTGCGATGGATAAGGGCGATGCTGTCGCACATCTTTTCAACCTGGTCCATGCGGTGGGTCGAAAAGAGGATCGTTCGGCCCTCCTTGCGGAGGTCGATGAGGGTGTCGATCAGCAGGGTGGCATTAACGGGGTCGAGGCCGCTGCAGGGTTCATC
>CAXTWP010000475.1:279-2136 GCA_964247945.1 uncultured Acidobacteriaceae bacterium
GATAATGAGTTCGGGCTCGTGGAGCAGGGTGGAGATGAACTGGATCTTCTGCTGCATGCCTTTGGACAACTCCTCGGTGCGCTTGTCGCCGACGCCTGTGATCTGGAGGCGCTCACACCAGGCCTGGGCGCGGCGGAAGGCTATGGCAGCACCGAGGCCGTGGAGCTGGCCGAGAAAGACGAGTTGGTCGAGGACCTTCATCTTTTTATAGAGGCCGCGCTCCTCGGGAAGGTAGCCGACGCGCTTGAGGGCGTCGCGAGTGAAGGGCTGTCCGAAGAGAGAAACGGAGCCGGAGTCGGGCACGGTAATGCCGATCATCATGCGGATCGTGGATGTCTTGCCGGAGCCGTTGGGGCCGAGCAACCCGAACATCGTGCCCGGCTCGATGCTAAAGCTAAGGTCGGCGACGGCCACTTTGGTATCGTAGGCCTTGCGGACGTGCTGGAGTTCGACGATGGGCATCGGTGAGCAAAGTTTAGCAGGTGGGCGTTGACGACGGTCCGTTTATGACGAGGATGAAAGCAGACCCGGTCGCGCGTGGAGCAACTCTTCGCCACTGACGAAGCTCAAGTTCAGTTTTATCAAGGTCCGCCTCCGGGGCTCGGCTAAGAACCTAAATTGATTTCCAAACCATCTGCGAGCTCATCAACCTGTGCGTCGCCCGCGTCCGTCTGTCGGCGGCCCTTGCGCAAAGCCGCGCCTGCAAATCGGCCTTGACTCTTCCCATAACCAAACACCACCAGCGCCACACGCAAACACAGTACTGCTCGCAATGCGTTCGGACTTTGGTCCAGGGTTTGCAGAGTAGACGCTGCCTACATTCTCGGCTTACGAACACTCTGCCAGGCTTTGGCGTACTTCCAACTGGTGTAGGCGGCATGATAGAGGTGCAGCAGCAGACCTTCGCGGCCGTCGAGCAAGCCGAGGCGAAAGACGTAGTTCCAAAGGAAGGTAAGGATGGGAACAAAGAGGACGTTGACGTGGAAGCCGACGAGCGAGCGGCTGGTCTGACCGCCGGCGACGAGCAGCTGCGCGCCCAGGGTGCTGTAGCGGTCCATATGTTCGAGGTAGCTTTCGAGCGTGGGATAGGCGTGGTGGATGAGGTCGTAGTCGAGAGTGGCGGATTCGCCGTCGAAAGAGATGGTCTCGTGGACGGGGCGATCGGCGAAGCGCGGAGAGTTGGCGAAGTTGGCGGCGGCGCGGCGGAAGAGACGAAGCTTGGCGTCGGGATAGTAGCCGCCGTGCTTCATCCAGCGGCCAAGAAAGAGGTTGCGGCGCTTGAGAAAGTAGGCGTCGTGCGGTGGATTCGATGGGAGCAGGGTTTTGATCTGCTGCTGGAGCTTAGCCGAGAGTTCTTCGTCGGCGTCGAGCGAGAGCACCCAGATGCCGGTGCAGCGGGCGATGGCCATATTCTTCTGCGCGGCGAAGCCCTGCCATGGCTCGTCATAGACATGGGCATTAAAGGAGCGGGCGATCTCGACCGTGCGGTCGGTCGAGGCGGAATCGATGATCACGATTTCATCCGCGAACCGGACACTGGCCAGGGTGCGGGGCAGATTGTGTTCTTCGTTCCTGGCGATGATCGCTACAGACAGTATAGGCGGCACGGGTTTGACTTCTCCCCCCAAGGTGGACGTGATCTGTTCGAGGCGTAGAAGCATTGACGCGCGACGACGGCTCAGGTTTCAGGGAAGTGTAATTCCGGGGTCGTCGAGATGTTCCTGAAGGAGGCGCTCGACAAGGGGTTTTAGGGCTTCGCCGGTCGTTGGAAGGGTGAAAGCAGCGGGTGCGGCGGACCATTCGAGCTTGTAGCTGGTGGCCTGGGCGGAGATCCACAGCTGGCGGACCGGCGTGTTG
>CAXTWP010000476.1:0-1569 GCA_964247945.1 uncultured Acidobacteriaceae bacterium
CCAAAGCTTGGCTCAGGCTCCGCTTTGGAAACTACACCTGAAGGTAAAATCGTCTAAAGCGCGCGGAATGATTAATTTACAGGCAACCCGTGTAGAATAGTGAACTTACAAACGACTGCTTTCGATAACTTGTTCATTCGGATGGACTTAATATGTATCACCCCCCGGGGGGGGAGGGTGCAGCCACTTACTTGATTGGGAGCCAGCCCCACCTACTTGCCAGGCCCCACCGCCGGACGCGGCTTCAACACCGCCGCTCCGCTCGCTACGGGAGTTGCCCCGGTGCTCACTCCATCCAGTTGCGCCTGGAACGCAATAATCTGCTTCAGCGTCTCATACGGGATCGATGTCAGCGGCAGCATGTGTCCATTCACCGCCAGCAGCGGCGTCTGGTCCACCCCGGCATCGACGCCCAGCTTCACCGACGCACCCACCGCCGCCTTGGCCTCCGGCGTCTTCGCGCAGGCCGCCACTGCCGCCGGATCCAGGCCCGCCTTCGTCACCGCCGCCGCCAGCGTCTTGTCCGTGTCCTCCGGGGTCAACATCGCCTGGGCGTCGTATACCGCCTGCGCGTAAGGGAAGAACGCCTCGTTCTTCTGCTTCGCTACGCAGACGCCATACGCAGCCGCCTCAAACGCCGCCGGATGGATGTCCGTCAGTGGGTAATTTTGGAACACCACGCGCGCGTTCGGGAAATCCCGCACCAGGTTGTCCATCGTAGTTTGCGCATCCTTGCAGTGTGGGCATTGCAGGTCGGAGAACTCCACCAGCATCAGATCCTTGCTCGCGGCACCGCGCGCCGGGCCGTCGGCCCGCTCCTGCAGCGTCTTCCGCATCTCCGCGAACGGCGTCGGGCCGAAGGGCATCACCGTATCCGCAATCGCGTGTTTGCCATCCGCCAACACGTAAAAGGCGCTCGTCTGCACCTTGGCATTCGCACCCTTTTCCGACACAAACACCGTCACCTTGCTAACCCCAGGCGCGGCCGTCGTCTGGATCGCCGCCACCCGCCAGATGCGGTTCGGGTCGAATCCCCAGAGCGCCCGTAGAAAGCCGTTCACCGTCTCGACTGTCGGCGTCGCCGCCGTAAAGAACTTCGGATTCACCGGCGGGAACGGGTCCTTCGGAGCCGCCGTCTCCCCTAACTTCTGCAACTGCAATGGAGCCTCCGCCGCTGGAGTGGCTTGCGACCCCACACCCGCCGGAGCCGCCTGCCCCAGCATCATCCCCGCGCCCAGAACCGAAACAGCCGTCAACACCATGCGCTTAAAAACCAAGGCAACTCCTCCCGCCAACGCTCTCCGCGCTGCGATCACTCTATTAGAACAAATCTTCGAAAGCTATACGGGCGCTTCGTCTACACCTGCACCTTCACCGCGATCGGGAACCTTCTGCCCATCCCGAAGCTCTTCCGGGTCACCTTCAGCACCGGTGCCGCCTGTTGCCGCTTGTATTCACTCCGCTCTACCAGTCGCAGCACCCCGCGCACCATCTCGACCGCCAGTCCTTGCTCCGCCGCGATCTCCTCGGCCGAAAGGTACTGCTCAACATAGGCCTCGAGAATCGGAT
>CAXTWP010000476.1:1579-2121 GCA_964247945.1 uncultured Acidobacteriaceae bacterium
CTCATACGGCGGAAGCGAGTCCGTATCCATCTGTCCCGGCCGCAGCTCCGCCGACGGCGGCTTGCTGATTGTCGCCGCCGGGATCACCTCCCGCTCCCGGTTCCCATACGCCGCCAATTCATACACCCGCGTCTTGGCCACATCCCCAATCACCGCCAGCGCGCCCACCATGTCGCCGTACAGCGTGCAGTACCCCGTCGCCATCTCGCTCTTGTTTCCCGTCGTCAGCACCAGTGCCCCGAACTTGTTCGAGATCGCCATCAGCAAGCCACCGCGAATCCGCGACTGCAGGTTCTCCTCCGCCAGCCCAAACGGCGTCCCCGCAAACAGCGGCCGCAGCACCGCCTGATACTGCGTAAACACGCTCTGGATCGGCAGCATCTCCAGACGAATCCCCAGGTGGTCCGCCAGCACCCGCGCATCGTGCTTCGACCCGGCCGAGGAGAACTCGCTCGGCATACCGACGCCCATCACATTCTCCGCCCCAAGTGCCTCGACCGCGATGGCCGCGACCAGTGCCGAATCGATCCCGCCGCTCAGGC
>CAXTWP010000477.1:0-2120 GCA_964247945.1 uncultured Acidobacteriaceae bacterium
TGGGGGGGGCGGACGGCCACCGGGCGGCGCGTGGTCGATTGGGCGCGGGAGGCGGAGGCGCGCGGCGCGGGCGAGATCCTGCTGACCTCAATGGACACGGACGGGATGAGGCGGGGGTTCGACTGCGAGTTGACGGCGATGGTCTCAGACGCGGTGCAGATCCCCGTCATCGCGAGCGGCGGCGCGGGCACGGCGGCGCACTTCGCGGAGGTCTTCGGGCGCGGCAAGGCTGATGCCGCGCTGGCGGCCAGCATCTTCCACTTCGGGGTGACGGATTCGCGGGCGTTGAAGGCGGAGCTGGCGCAGGCCGGGGTGAACGTAAGGCTGCCGTGTTGAGTGACGGCCATCAAGACGCAAATTCGCTCGGGAATGACAAGAAAAGCGAGAAACGGCCTTCGAAGGTTACCTCACGGGACGGCGGTAACTGCTTTCAGGATTCGGCTAGTCGGCGGATTGATCCCTGACACAGCCGTCAACGCTCCTTCGAAGCCATACTGATGTCATGGCTACGATGCTTTTGTTGCTCCACGTGATGATGGTTCTTCTGGCGTTGGCGCTGACGATCGCCAGCGCGTTTAGTTGGGCCGAAGCCGCTTACGTCGATCCGGGGCAGCGCAAGAATGCTCGCGCCGCCGGGCGCTGGCTGCCGCTACGCATGAGCAACTGCCTTATCCTGCTAAGCGCCATCTACTGCGTAATGACCTGCGTCCAGCATCGCATCTACAGCTCAATGCCCGAGCTATTCGTCTGCGCCTGGGTGATTGTGGCGGGCGCGGCGCTTTCGGCCAAAGGATACTGAGTACTCTGGAAGCATGTTGATTCCTTCGATCGATCTGATGGGCGGCCGCATCGTGCAGCTGGTCCAGGGCGAGACGCTCAAGCTTGCCTTCGATGACTTTGAGTACTGGATCGCGCGCTTCGAGAAGTACTCGATGGTGCAGCTCATCGATCTCGACGCGGCGATGCGGCAGGGCCAGAACCGGGCGCTCATCGAGATGTTCTGCAAGCGGCTGCCATGCCAGGTAGGCGGCGGCCTGCGTTCAGCAGACGACGGTCGCGCACTGCTCGATACCGGGGCAAAACGGGTGATCTTTGGGTCATCGCTCTTTGGGGCGCAAGGCGTAGACAAGGCATTTGCGGCGGGGCTGAAGAAGGCGCTGGGCGAAGACGTGCTGGTCTTCTCCGTCGACACCAAGGCCGGAAAAGTAGCCGTCAAGGGCTGGAAGGCTTCGGCCGACCTGACACCCGAGGAGGCGGTTACCTGGCTCGAAGACTACTGCGGTGCCTTCCTCTACACGCACGTCGACACCGAGGGCACCATGACCGGCTTCCCCATGGAGGCGGCCGCGGTCCTGCGAGCCACGACCGCGCGGCAACTCATCGTCGCCGGTGGCATCCGTGCGCAGGCCGAGGTGGATGCGCTAGACGCGATGGGCGTTGACGCTGTAGCCGGCATGGCGGTGTATTCAGGCGCGATGGACGCCTGAATCTGAACGAGCAACGGGCACTCAGAGCGCCGAAACAAGCTTTGAGGTCACCGTCGGCTCAACCGTTTCCGGCTCGATGTACTGCTGCAGCGGGTACCCCAGGTCCTTCCAGCCATCGAAACCACCGCGCAGAGGCCGAACGCGGTAAACGCCAACCTTCTGCAGTTGCAGGGCGACCTTGGCGCTGGTCTCCTCGCTCGGGCAGGTGCAGTAGAGAATCACGTCGCGGTCGCGCGGGATACGCTCATGATGCAGCGCGATCTCCGAAGGACCGATGCGCACCGCGCCGGGAAGCACCCGCGGGTCGGGCAGGTAATCAAGCGGGTGGCGAAGGTCGACGATGAAGGGCGGGATATTGCCCTGCGCCTCGGCCTGGTCCATCATCTGCTTCAGCTCTTGCGGCTCCACCCGCATGGCGCGTACCTGCGTAAGGAAGCTCCGCTGCTTGAAGACACGGTACGCCATCAAGGCGAACACCATCAGGACGAAGACGGCAATGGCGAAGCGACTGAGTAAATGGAAGAAGGGCGCGCTCTTCTGGGCAATGTCGCCGAAGAAGCGCCCGGCCAGCAGGTAGGCCTCCGCCCAGATCAGCGATCCGCCAAGATCGTACAGCAGGAAGCGGCCATACGG
>CAXTWP010000478.1:0-2105 GCA_964247945.1 uncultured Acidobacteriaceae bacterium
CCCCTAATTGCACTTTTGGTACTGATGTCGCTATTACGCTGTTACGCTGGGAGCGCTCCCATTTTGTCACTATCGAGTAGACATTGACGCCCGAGCCGCAACCGCCTAATACAGCCTCCGCACAAACAAGCAAACCTGACGAAGTTCAGAAGCCGAAGAGGCGTTCTCGTAAGAGAGTTCAGGAACGGGGCGTACACCTCATCTACAAGATCGAGGGAAAACCTAACGAGGTAGACGTTTTTCGGCTAGCCTTCTTCTAGAATCCGTGGGCAGCATGCTTGCCGATACAAACCCTACCATTTCTCCCAGCGATTCGCCTGAGCTGTCAATTCGTGTAGCACCATTCCAAAAAAGTTCATTCATCCTTGATTTCGTTCTCGAAGTCAAGCAACAGCTCGGTCTTCTGTTTTTGCTTTCTCAAACAGACGAGGTCAAGCATCTAAAAACAATCTTAGAAGATTTAGGGCTGGTTCAGAAAGCAATAGAGAAAGGAGCAAGTCTTCTACAGCTAATTAAGAACTTGGGTGGCAGCGAACCGGCTAAAGTTGTAGAAAACGAGGGGCCCGATTCGTTCGATTACCATTCCGCAGATGGCACTGTCCCCCTGTATCGATGCAAGTACACAAACTGTACAACCATGAAACCATAAACAACTACATTATGCCAGGACTCGGCACGCCTCTAAGCGGAGATGGGGTAAGCGGGATAAAAACTTTTCTTAAGGGTGCGGAAGATTCAACATCTGTAGAGCTAACAAAAGCTGATCTTTCGTGGATAGAGAAGTTTGCAGATCCAGTCCAAACTGCACCTTTACCTGAACGGATCGAGAACACTACTGTTCAGTTGCTACATCCCAAATCGGGAATTACGGAGAAACTTCGGGCACATGGACTTTTACTGTCGCTGGCTCAAAAAGAACAATCAAAGCGAGTATCGTCCATGAGGAGTTCCTCTCCAAATATGCTAGCGGAGTCGTTAGATTCTACTCGGGAGACACGCTGAAAGCTAAAGTACATGAAACTCAAACTATCGACAATTCCGGTGAGCACGTTTTCAACGAGATAATTGAAGTCATCGAATATCGCAAAGCAAGATCAAAGTAGGTTTTTGTTTCAGATATAGCCGCACAAGGGCTTTGTGTACATACGCAGACTTCGTCTTTGCTATTCTGTTTAGCGTGAAGATCACGGTCACTGTCTCCGACGCTTTCGTTGCCTTGGTTCAGTCTCGCGGTCTGAATGTTGAGGCTTACGCGCAGGAGTTGATGGATCAGGCGGTTGCTCTGGAGTTGGCGAATACCAATGAGCGGCATCGCGAGGCGGTAGATGCCATGATGCGTTTTGGGGAGGAGCGCAAGCTGACGCTTGGCGGCATTGACCTGAAGAGCATGGTGCATGAAGGGCACAAGTATTAGAGCAGTCTGCCTGATTGACGTAGAGGCTGGAAACGCAGATTCCCCTTTGGGAATGACAACCAGAATGGCAGAGGCACCTCTACAGCATCTGCGGGTTTGCGCTCACAGCGGTCCGCAGTCCGCAGTCTCGATGAGAATTTATATGTCGGGCCTTCAGCCCTGTATTCTTGATTGCGAGCATACCTAGGCCTTCGGCCTAGGCTGATATGGGTCGCGCCTTCAGCGCTCGAATCAAGAAGGCCTTAGTGCTCGAATCAAGAAGGTCTTTCGTGCCGAAGCGAAGGCTTTCAGCACTCGAAGCGAGAAGGCGCACCGCCGAAGGGATTCGATGTTTTTGCCTGGCCATGTACTGCTAGCCTCCACCCAGCGCATCCACTTTATTGGGATTGGTGGGATTGGGATGAGTGGGATCGCGGAGATCCTGCTGACGATGGGGTATCCCGTGTCGGGGTCGGACCTGCGGCGGTCGCCGGTGACGGAGCGGCTGGAGGCGATGGGCGCGCGCATCTTCGAGGGGCACGCGGCGGTAAACGCTGCGGCGAGCGATGTGGTGGTGACGAGTTCGGCGGTGGCGGCGCACAATCCGGAGGTGCTGGAGGCGCGCGGGCGGAAGATTCCCGTGATCCAGCGGGCGGAGATGCTGGCCGAGCTGATGCGGCTGAAGTACGGCATCGCGGTGGCGGGGATGCAC
>CAXTWP010000479.1:0-2075 GCA_964247945.1 uncultured Acidobacteriaceae bacterium
AGCCCCTTGGGAACCACCGGCACGATGACCATGAAGATGATCAGCAGCACCAGCAAAACATCGATCAGGGGCGTTACGTTGATCTCGGAAACCGCTCCGCCTTGACTACCTCCACCCATTCCCATAGCAGTTCTCCTGTACTTCTTCTGCGTTACTGGTCGCGCTTCTCGGTGAGCAATCCAAGTTGGCTTACGCCCGCCGACCGGATACCGTCGACCGCGTCCATGACCTTGCCATAGTTGGCGCGGATGTCGGCACGAAAAAACACCTCTTTATTGGTCTTGTTCTCGAGCTTGGCGGCTATTTTTGTACCGAGATCGTCGACCGTGACCTGGTCGCTGCCGAGGAAGGTGCGGCCATCACGAGTAACGGCCACGGTCACTGCGTCTTCCTTGTTGGCGTCCTCCATCACCACCGCGGCGTCGGCCTTCGGCAGATCGACGTTAACCTTGTTGTTGAGCATCGGGGTGATGACCATGAAGATGATCAGCAGCACCAGCATCACGTCCACCATTGGAGTGACATTTATGTTGGAGTTGACCTTCTTGCCCTCATTCCGTATCGCTTGTGCCATAGGCTTTACTCCATTTTGATCATCCGGGTTGATTCGGAGCCATTCACCTTCAATGAATGGCTCCGACGAGACTTAGCGGGCAGCGCTCTGCTTGATGAAGTAGTCGACCAACTCACTCGAACTATTGTCCATCTCTACGTCAAAAGCCTCAACCTTGCTGGTGAAGTAGTTGAAGGTCATCACGGCTGGGATTGCAACCAGCAAACCGAAAGCGGTCGTGACGAGGGCCTCCGAAATACCGCCGGCAACCGCGCCGATGCCCGAAGACTTCTGCGTTGCGATGGCCTGGAAGGCGTTGAGAATACCGGTCACGGTGCCGAAAAGGCCGATGAACGGGGCCGTCGAACCGATAGTGGCAAGACCGCTCAGGCCCTTCTTCAGCTTGGCGTGAACGATGGCCTCCGAACGCTCCAGCGCGCGCTTCGAGCTCTCGACCTGTGTCTCGGTGATCTGACCGCCAGAACCGAAGCTGCGGAACTCCTGCAGGCCGGCCGTGACGACCTCCGCCAGGTGAGACTTCTTGCTGCGATCGGCGACTTTGATCGCCTCATCGAGACGACCGTCCTTAAGCGCGCCGGCAACCTTGGGAGCAAACTCACGGGACTGCTTGCGGGCCGCCGAGAAGTAGATCCAGCGGTCAATGATGACGGCCAGCGACCAGATAGACATAATAAAGAGGATGACCACGACGGCCTTGGCGAGGCCGCCCATGTTGCCCCAAAGCTGAAGCGGACTGAAGCCCACCTGAGCCTCCTGGAAATACAGCGCAAGGGAGGCGGGAGCGTGTGCGGCGTTGACGAGCAGAGTGAAAATCACTGGAATCATTCCTCCTGAAAAGCATTATCGTTAGACTGCTTCGGCTACCGGAACGTTCAGGCGGCGAGGGAACATTCCGGAGCCATTGATTGGAAGCTGTATCGGCTGCCCAGTCGGCCAGCGCTGAGGACTAGGTCCCACCGAAACTAAAGTTGACTGTAACTGTAGTGTCGACCTCGGTCGGCTCTCCGTTGAGCAGATAGGGCTTGTACCGCCAGGACTTGACGGCGTCCAGAGCACTAGCGCGCAGCATCTCTGGACCGCTAACCACCTGAAGGTTCTCGATGGTTCCGGTTTTCGAGATAATTGCGTGAAGCACCACCGCACCGGCGACATGCGCGGCCTTGGCGATCGGCGGATAGACTGGGTTTGTCTTCGAGATGACGCTACCGGCCATGACGCCGCCCGAGACGCGGGCTGGACCCTTCGGCTTCTCAACTGCAACCTTGACTACGGGAGCGGGCGCTGAGCCGATGCCACCCATAACGCCTCCAGGGACTCCGCCCGCGCTGCCCATGCCCGTCATGCCGACCACACCCGCCACCTGCGGCGGAGGCGCGGCGTCTTCCTTAAGCATCTTGATGTCTTTGGGAATCTTGGTGGGCGCGTGAAGACCGGCGTCGATCTCCGAGACCATTTTGATCGGTTTGATGACCTGCGCCGGCGGCGGCGGTGGCGGTGGGGG
>CAXTWP010000480.1:0-2074 GCA_964247945.1 uncultured Acidobacteriaceae bacterium
CCCAAACCCTGGCTAGCCGAGAACCCTAACTACAAAGACATCAACGCCGCCGCCCAGCTCGTCGACCCCAATTCCATTTATCACTACACCCGGAAGCTGCTCGCCCTTCGACACATCACGCCGGCTCTCGTCTACGGCGACTACCAGGACCTCGACCCAGCAAATCCGCAGGTCTTCACCTACACCCGCACGCTCGGCCCCGCCCGCTACCTCATCGTCCTCAACTTCTCCTGCAACGCTATCGCCTACACCCTTCCCGGCAATCTTAAGGCCGACACCCTCGTCCTCGCCAACCGCAACGCAACCGAACAGAACACCTCCACCCTTAACCTCCAGCCATGGGAGGCCCGCATCTACACCTTCTAGGAATTGACCCCAATCACCAGCCGCGATACACTGGCAGAGCTTGGCGTCGTGGAGCGGAAGTGCGCTGCGGGGCCGGTATTCGAGCTTTGTCCAGCTTGAACCAACCGGCGCGACACAGTTCGCCCCCAATGCAACACATTCTGAGAAAAGCGATTCGCACTCCATAGCGCGCCGCTGAGGTTTTCAAGTCATGTATGCAGTCATCCGTACCGGCGGCAAGCAGTACCGTGTCGCTCCAGGCGACACCCTGAAGGTCGAAACCACGGCCCACGACAACGGCTCGATTGAGTTCTCCGACGTCCTCGCCGTCAGCGGCGAAGCAGGGGCGTTCGAGCAGGAACTTACCGGCGCGAAGGTATTGGGATCGGTCGTCGGCTCCGGCCGCGGCGAAAAGATCCTCGTCTTCAAGCTCAAGCGGAAGAAGCAGTATAAGAAGATGCAAGGCCACCGGCAGAACTTCGTTGAGGTCAAGATCAACGAGATCCTCGTCAACGGACGCAGCTTCACCGTATAACTCCACTCCGCCCGCCCCGCGCGGCGCAATGAGGCAAAGCAATGGCACATAAAAAAGGTTTAGGCTCCTCCAAGAACGGCCGCGACTCCAATGCCCAGCGGCTCGGCGTTAAGGTCTTTGGCGGCCAGGCGATCCTCGGCGGCGGCATCATCGTTCGCCAGCGCGGCACCCCGCTCAAGCCCGGCGCGAACGTTGGCCGCGGCAAGGACGACACCCTGTTCGCCACCGCCACCGGCATTGTCCGCTTCCAGAACCGGGGCCAGAAGGGCCGCTTCGTCAATGTCGATCCCGCCGAAGTGGTAGCCCTCCCGGCGTAATGTTATTTCACGAATTCCCTGCTCCTGTGGTGCATTCTTATTCACATAGACTGAATTTCTGAACGCCCAGACGGAAGATTGCCTCCCGCAATCGAGCGCTTTACCGACGGCACTAAGCTACGGTACGACCCCTGCCATTTGGATGAAGCAGAAGCCATGATCTGCCCAAGTTTTTCAGTTGAGCGCTGGCCCGGCAACGACGAAATACTATGGTGGTGCTATAGGCCGGCTGGCCCCGCCGTCATCTCGATCTTAGCGGCGGCGTGGTGTTCGCCGGAAGCAGCGGCGATCAGTTCCGCCGTCGCGGTGTTCATTCGGGTTGTGGCGGTTGAAGCTGCCACGCCGCGCACCGACGTAGGAATCCTCACAGTCTGTCGCCGCTGGAAGCATTGACGGCAGAGTACCGGGCGGCCTTGCGTAGGCTTGAATGGCACTGTCGTCGCGATCCCGCACGCGGAGCAGTCTGTCCTTGTCTCGATACGAGCCGCGGTCGAGGCCAAAACCGTCGCGCCGGGACGCGCAATGGCACCCGAACGCTTGCTCTTGCACGGTTTACAACGCTTCGGGTCGTTCTTGAACTGCTTATCAAAGAAAAATAATTGCTCGCCCGCGGTGAAGATGAACTCTCCGCCACAATCGCTACAGATCAGGAGCCGATCCAGGAATTCCATGCCGCTTCTCCGTTCCACCGAAGGGGATGATCCAGAAAAGCTCAAGGGAGGCCGCCAAAGAGGAGGTCTCGGTGATCTTCGCTGGTTTGTGCGGGGGCCCGTGCCTAGACTGCGGCAGTAAACGATCCTGCGGCGGCTTTCCCCGCCGCTCGTCCGGTTTTGCCGGCCAACCGAAGGTGGCTTGCCTGGCGGGTTCGGCGGACCGC
>CAXTWP010000481.1:0-2064 GCA_964247945.1 uncultured Acidobacteriaceae bacterium
CGATGAAGAAGTAGGTGGGAGTTCTTAGACGCGGATTCCCTTCGGGAATGACACAAGAAAGACAACAGCATCAGGCTAGCGCTGCGTGTCTAGCCACTCCTTCAGCTTTGGCTCCTGTGCGGCGCGGAGTTGGATGCAGGCGTTGATGCTGTCGATGGATTTGGCGAGGGTGCGCTCCGCGCCTTCGACTTTGTGCGACCCGAAGAAGCTCTGCACCTCGTCGCGCTTCCCGGCGGTGCAGAAGGAGCCGACGGCGGTGACGATGCGGGCGCCGGAGGCGGCGGTGAACTGCGCCTGTACTTTGGGCCAGTTGTCCTGGACGTAGCGCCAAGCCTGGTCGGAGGTCTCGCGGGTGCTGAGCAGAATGGCGATGAGAATCCAGCTGCTCTGATTGCGGACCTGGCCGGAGACGGCGTAGTCGAGGCTGCGGGTGACCAGGACGGGATCGGTAAAGCGCGGGAGCGTGGTGAGCGCATCGGACTGCTGGACTGGGTCGCTCTCGTCCTTACTCTGGGCCATGAACTTGTCGTAGAGCGCGGCGTCGCCGTTGGCTGCCGCGATGTCGATGGCGGCGTTGGTGAAGACAGGGTCGCCGCCTTTCTTCTCGGTGAAGCTGCGGTCCGTGAGGGTGCGGGCCTCGGCGAGCACGGCAGGATCTTTGGCGCGGCCGAGGGCGGTGAAGAGTTCAGCGCGGAGGGCGGCCTTGTCGTAGCTCTCGTTGGCTGAGGCCTTGCCCAGCTTGGCGTAGACGGGACCGAATTGTTTCCGTATCACCCCATAGAGCAGCGGGCGGTCGTCGTCGCCGGCGATGCGGACGTCGACGGTGTTGACCTTGCTGAGGGCGTTCTGGAGGACGGCGGCATTGGAGTCTTCGCGCAGTGCCATGACCAGCGATAGGAAGTCGCCGACGGAGCCTTGGCCGGCGCGCATGAGCGCCCAGCGATCGCCGAGCAGGCCGACGCGTTCGGGTGAGGAGAGCGTGGTCTCCGCGCCGGCGATGATGCCGGAAAGCTCGCCTGGAGCGTAGGCGGAGCGGAAGTAGCCGGCGTCGCGCGCGTTGGCGTAGAGGAGGTCGGGGGTTTTCTGCACGGTGAGTGAGGGTTTGTCCGGGGTTAGCAGCTCACACGCGCCGCCTTTGAAGCACACGGGCACGGTCCACTGCTGGGCGGTCTGGTTCTGGCCGCCGGCTACGAGGAAGAAGCGGCTTTGCTGGACCGGCAGCGTACCGCCTGCGACCGAGCCGAAGCTGAGCAGCGGGACACCGGGCTGGACGACGAAGCTCTGCATGATAGCGTCAACGGGCTTGCCGCTGGTGGTGGTCTGTGCGCCCCAGAAGTCTTCCGCCGTGGCGTTGCCGTAAAGGTGGGCGGCAAGGTAGTTGTGGACGCCCTGGCGGAAGGTCTTCTCGCCGAGGTAGTTTTCGACCATTTGGAGCACGGCGCCGGCCTTGCCATAGGCGATGCCGTCGAACATCTCGCCGATCTCGGCGGGAGTCTCGGCCTTGGCGCGGATGGTGCGGGTGGTGGGCTGCGAATCGTAGTTCAGGGTGGCGTCGAGGTCGTTGGCGCGCTGCTGGTCGACGTGCCACTCGGGGTGCCACTTTTCGACGGGCTTATAGGCCATCCAGGTGGCGAATCCCTCATTGAGCCATAGATTGTCCCACCACTGCATGGTCACCATGTCGCCGAACCATTGGTGGGCCATCTCGTGGGCGACCACGCTAGCGACTTCGTTTTTGGAGTTGACGGAGCCGGTCTTCGAGTCGACGAGCAGGTCGGTCTCGCGGTAGGTGATGCAGCCGAAGTTTTCCATGGCGCCCGCCTCGAAGTCGGGCAAGGCGATCATGTCGAGCTTGGGCATGGGATACTTGATGCCGAAGTAGGTGTCGTAGTAGTGGAGGATGAACTCGGCGGACTCGACGGCGAACTTGGTGAGCTGGACCTTGTCCGGGGTGGCGCAGCCGCGGATGGGGACGCCGTCGGCCGAGCCGGAGGTGCACTTGAAGTCGCCGACGAGGAACGCGACCAGATAAGTGGACATCTTCGGTGTGGTGGCGAATTTGAG
>CAXTWP010000482.1:0-2054 GCA_964247945.1 uncultured Acidobacteriaceae bacterium
GAGCGAGCCAGGTTCCGCGTAGAGGGCCGTGGCGATGGACGGCGATGTAGGCGTACTCGGAGCATGTAGGCAGGAACTTGCACCGGGTGGGCAAGAGGGCGTGCAGGGCGGGGGAGAGGACGGATTTATAGAAGCGAAAGAGCATGGAAGAGTCTTAGGAGGGGGGCAAGAGAATCGTGTGAGCCTGGCGCTTTTCAACGGCCTTCTGGATGGTGCGGAAGATTTGGGCGATTTCGCGTTCAAGTATGCCGAAGTCCAGGTCGATTACGGTGCGGCGGGGATGGAGGATGACGTCGACGGGGGCATGGAGGAGCGCAAGGTGTTTGCGAATAGCCTCGCGGAGACGGCGCTTAATGCGGTTGCGGTCGACCGCCTTGCCGAGGACCTTACCGACGGTAAGGCCGACGCGGGGAGCGTCGCCGGTACCGCGGAGGGGGCTGCCGTCGGGGCCGAGCGAAGGGCGAAGGGCGAAGAAGAAACTGATTTGTTTCGAAAACTGCTTGCGGCTGGCCTTGTAGGTGCGCTGGAAGTCGGCGTGTTTGCGGAGGCGGTTGGGAGCGGCGAGCATGGCGTGAGCTTTAGTTTAGCGCGGCGCATGCAACTGAATAGAAAGCCTGTCGGGAGCAGCCTCTTTGTGAGTGGAAGCGTCGTATCGGTCACGATTGGCGGGTTTTAGGGCGTTTTCCGTCCTTCTAGCCAGCTTTTCTTTTTAGACTAAACAGCATAGGAGCTTGCCCATGCCTACCCTTGTACCGAAAGCGGAAAGGATCACGATCCAGGGATCGGATTGGTCGAACGACGGAGTGTTTATCCGCTTCTCCGATGGGACGATGGTGCTTTTCAAGTCTCAGTTTCTGTATGATGTCCGCGATAACGATGCGAATATCTCCATCACCGCAGAATCCGAAGACGACTGATGAAGCGGCGGCCGGCCACGAGGCCCTAAGCGCTGCGCTTCATGTGGCATTGCTGCGCGGCATTAATGTAGGTGGAAGAAACCAGTTGCCGATGCGGGAGCTGGCGGCGCTGTTTGCCGGGGCTGGCTGCCGCGAGGTGAGGACGTACTTGCAGAGCGGCAACGTGGTGTTTGCGTCCGAGGAGACGGCTGGGCTGGAGCCGCGGCTGGCGGGCGCGATCGAAGCACAGTTCGGCATGCGGGTACCGGTCGTAGTGCGGAGCGCTGAGGAGATGCGGCAAGCGGTGCGCGGTAACCCGTTTGTGAAGGCGCGGGTGCCGGAGGAGATGCTGCACGTTTACTTTCTGGCGGACGCGCCGGATGCTGCGGCGATCAAGGGACTGGACGCCAAACGGTCGCCGGAGGACACGTTTGTAGTGGCGGGGCGTGAGATCTATCTGCACCTGCCGAGCGGCGTGGCGCGGACGAAGTTGACCAACGTCTACTTTGATAAGGCGCTGGGTACGGTGAGCACCATGCGGAACTGGAGGACGTGTCTGGCGTTGACGGCGATGCTGTAAGGCTGGAGTGTGAGAGGGGTGAGGAGGTGGCGCGCTGAAGGCCGAGATGGGTGAGAGCAGTCTGCCTGTTGGATTGAAGGCTGACGCAGATTCCACGCGGAAATGACAACAATCAGAAGCAATATGCCAGGTAGGGCTTTGCTCTAGTCGCGGAAACCGGCAGAAACGGCGATCTTGTGGCGGCCCTTAGCTCGGCGGCGGCTGAGAACGGCAGCTCCCGCCTTGGTCTTCATGCGGGTAAGAAAGCCGTGGGTTTTGGCGCGGTGACGGCGATTGGGCTGGAAGGTGCGCTTGGGCATGGAGCTGCTCCTGCTTCTGTCTGAACTGTTCG
This sequence comes from uncultured Acidobacteriaceae bacterium, assembly GCA_964247945.1. Taxonomy (GTDB): domain Bacteria; phylum Acidobacteriota; class Terriglobia; order Terriglobales; family Acidobacteriaceae; genus Edaphobacter. The sequence continues at coordinate 1,808 of CAXTWP010000482.1, forward strand.
GGCGACTCGCCGCGAGTCCTTAGTGTACATGAGTTATAGGGATTCTTCCCAGAGGCTAAACCGGAAGGACGTGTTGCGGTGGGAGAGTGGGCCGGTGCGTGGCGCCGGCGGGAACGAGGGCGTCCAGGGGGTGCGGCACCTGTGGGGTGGCCACGAGGACTCCAGAGGTGCCGAGCGCGGCGAGGAGGGCGGCGTAGCACTCGGCGTCTATCTTGGAGGGGGCATGGGGCGTCATGATGGACATGAT
>CAXTWP010000483.1:0-886 GCA_964247945.1 uncultured Acidobacteriaceae bacterium
CGCGAAGACCCCGGCAACCTGACCACCCCGCGCCGCGACATCCCCAAGGTCCTCGGCGGCATCGACCCGCGCGCCACCGCCGCCGCCCGGGCCCTCTACGGCGCGGTCTTCCACCGCACCGTCCCCATGTCCAGCCCGGCCGCCGCGGAGATGACCAAGCTGCTCGAAAACATCTATCGCTCGGTAAACATCGCCCTGATCAACGAGATGAAGCAGCTCGCCATCCACATGGGCCTCGACATCTGGGAGATCGTCGCCGCCGCCGCCACCAAGCCCTTCGGCTTCCAGGCCTTCCAGCCCGGCCCGGGCGTCGGCGGCCATTGCATCCCCGTTGACCCCTTTTACCTCAGCTGGCGCGCCAAACAGTTCGGCTTCAACACCCGCTTCATCGAGCTCGCCGGCGAAGTCAACGAATCGATGCCAATCTATGTCGTCCAGATTACAAAGCGCGCGCTCGAACGCACCGGCATCGCCCTCGACGGTGCCAAAATCCTCATTCTCGGCATCGCCTACAAGCGCGATGTCGACGACCTCCGCGAATCCCCCGCCCTCACCATCATCGAACTCCTCCAAGAAGCCGGGGCCATCGTCCGGTACAACGACCCTTTCTTCCCCCACGTCGGCAGCGGCCGCCACTACACCGTACAGATGGACTCCGCGTCCCTGGACGATATAGGGCAGTATGACTGCGTGGTCATCGTCACCGATCACTCCAGCTACGACTACGAACGCATCGTGCGCGAGGCGCGCCTGGTGATAGATTCGAGAAACGCCACCCGCGCGATCCAGGGCAGCGACTCCGCCAAGGTCGTGCGCTGCTGACTCCCGTGTAGTTCGGCGCAAGCGGCCGTTAGAGCCGCCCACCTCCTTTACTTCTTCTTCCAAT
>CAXTWP010000483.1:896-1431 GCA_964247945.1 uncultured Acidobacteriaceae bacterium
CTCATAAGGATGTCGTGCCACGACGTTTGCCATGGGCCTAGCAGCACGATTCCGATTCGCCATGCGGTTGCGCGGAACGCTGCCACCTCGCGGCGGAGTCATCGTGTGCCTCGCCGTTTTGGCGGCGCTTACACTGACGATCTCTGATTGCACCGCCGAGCCGGCCCCACCGCTCACCGCGAAGATCCAAACCCCGCGCAGGATCAGGGCAAAGCGCTTCCTCGCCGGACGCACCACCTCTGATCTCCGCTCCGGTGCCTTGTCGCTCGCAGCTGCGCGCCGTCAACATCTTGCCTTGTTGACCGCGCAAGCTGCTCAGCCGAACGCCATCTCCCTCAGCGCCCCCTGGCAGCCGGTCGGCCCCGGCCAAGTCCTTACCCCCGCCTACGGGACAGTCACTGGCCGCGTCACCGCCCTGGCCATCGACCCCTCCGCCGCCACCGGCAACACCATCTATCTCGGCAGCACGGGCGGCGGCGTTTGGAAGTCCACCAACGCCGCCGGTCCGGCTGCCGGTGTCACCGTTACCCCGCTC
>CAXTWP010000483.1:1441-2043 GCA_964247945.1 uncultured Acidobacteriaceae bacterium
CTCCCTGTCTTCAGCGCCAACTCCGGCACCAGCGCCATCCCCTCGCTCAGCATCGGTGCGGTGAGTGTACAGCCCGGCACTCAGAACCCAGTGGTGCTGGCCGGCACCGGCGACCCCAACGACGCCCTCGACTCCTACTACGGCAGCGGCCTCCTTCGCTCCACCGACGGCGGCAGCACCTGGACCCTCATCCAGGCTTCACACGACGGCCCCGCCGGGAATCACTCCTTTACCGGCCTCGGCGTCGCCGGCTTTGCCTGGAGCACCGCAACCAGCGGCCTCGTCGTGGCGGCGATCTCGGACGCCGCCGAGGGCGACCTCGTCAACGCGCCCGACCCTACCAACAGTGTGCAGGGCCTCTACTATTCCACCGACGCGGGGGTTACCTGGCGGATGGCCACCATCCGCGACGGCAGCCAGACCGTGCAGACGCCGCTCCCGTCGGGCCAAAACCAGGGCGGCAATGCGGCCACAGCCGTCGTCTGGAACCCCGTCCGGGCGAGCTTCTACGCCGCCGTCCGCTAGCACGGCTACTATGAGTCGGTCGACGGCAGCACCTGGACCCGCCTCGGCCAGCAGCCCGGCACATCGCTCACCCTCAC
>CAXTWP010000484.1:0-1614 GCA_964247945.1 uncultured Acidobacteriaceae bacterium
GTGAAGCCTTCATCCCGCCCGAACTCGCCCGGCTCCTCAAGCCCGAGAAGGCTCTCGCCAAATGGTTCGAAACCAACAGCGAGGCCATGCGCCGCGAGATCGGCAAGTGGGTCGCCGACCCGAAGACCCCCGCCACCCGCCAGCCCCGCGCCCGACAAATGGCCGAGCGCCTCCTGCTCGCCACGGAGGCCGAGACCACACTGCCGCCTATTCTGGAACGCGCCTTCCACGCCCAACCCGCCGCCCGCCAAGGATCGAACGCCATGACGCGCACCCAGCGGCGCAACCACCTGCTGGGACCCTTCTACTATCAGACGCCCGAGTCGCATCAAAAGCGCTTGAAGAAGCTCCTCAAGGATGCGCTCGGCAAGGCAGAACGCCTTCAATCCTAAGAGGGAAGAGCATCCGTCAGCTCCGGCTCCGGCAGCACCGCTGTCCCTGTCTCCTGATCCCGGTACTGCAGCTGATACAGCCGCCAGTACAGCCCGCGCTGTGTCAGCAACTCCTGGTGCGTTCCCCGCTCGCGCAGCTGCCCCTTGTGCATCACGAGGATGGAATCGGCCGTCTGGATCGTCGACAGCCGATGCGCAATCAGCACCGACGTCCGCCCGGTAATCATCCGCGACAGCGCCACCCGCACCCGCATCTCCGTGTCCGTGTCGACTGAAGAAGTGGCCTCATCGAGGATCAGAATCCCCGGGTCGTGCGCCAGGGCCCGCGCAAAGCTGATGAGCTGCTTCTGCCCGGTGGAGAGCGTTGCCCCGCGCTCCGTGACCGGCTGAGCGAAGCCCAGCGGCTGCGACCGGATAAAATCGCCGACGTTGACCTCGTCCGCCGCCCGCTCCAGCCGCTCGTCCGTGATCCACTTCGATCCCAGCCGAATGTTGTCGGCGATCGTGCCCGTAAACAGGAACGGGTCCTGCAGCACCACCCCGAACCGCCGCCGCAGCAGGTTCAGGTCCTGTTCGCGGACGTCCACCCCGTCGACCAGGATCGCGCCGCGCTGCACGTCGTAGAAGCGCATCATCAGCGCCGTAATGGTCGTCTTGCCCGCGCCCGTGTGACCAACAATGGCCGCCGTCTCGTTCGGCTCGACCGTAAACGACACCCCGCACAAAATCCACTCAATGTCCGCAAACGTCCGCAGGTCTTCGTCGCTCGCCGAGGCCACGCGCACCCGCTGCGCCTCGTCCAGCGTCTGGTAGGTAAACCAGACATCACGGAACTCGATTCGCCCCGAAGTATCACCCGCCTTCGGGTGCAAGGGAGACACGATCTCCGGCTCCGTATCCAGCAGATGAAACACCCGCTCCGAAGCCGCCATCGCCGCCTGCAGGATGTTGAACTTGTCCGAAAGGTCCTGGATGGGCCGGAAGAACCGCTGCGCGTACTGGATAAACGCGATCAGCACTCCCACCGTCACCGTGCCGAAGAGGCTCCAATGCGCGGCCCCGCCGCTGACGGTATACAGATGCGGCCCCACCCAGCGCGCCCCGGTCGCCGCCAGCACCGCCAGACCGCCGCGCCACAGCACCAGGGCAATCGCCACCGAGCTCAGGAACTCCACCACCGGGTAATACAGCGAGTAGGAAAAGATCGCATCCACCCACGCCC
>CAXTWP010000484.1:1624-2033 GCA_964247945.1 uncultured Acidobacteriaceae bacterium
TTGTTCTCCAGGTTTACGGCCGAATAGTCCGCAAACGCCTGCCGCTCATGGTTGAACAACTGCACGATGCTCATCCCCGACACATACTCCTGCGTAAACGAGTTGATTCGCGCCGTCGCCGCGCGCTGCCGCCGGTAGCTCGTCCGCACATACCGCCGGAAGATGCCCGTCGCCCACAGGATCGCCGGGATCACCAGCAGCGTCAGCAGTGCCAGCGGCCAGCTCATCCGCAGCATGATGAGCACGATAAACAGCAGGACGAAGACGTCCTCGAAGATCGCCAGCACGCCCGAGGTGAACATCTCGTTCAGCGCGTCCACGTCGCTGGTCACGCGCGTCACCAGCTTGCCCACCGGGTTGCGGTCGAAGAACGCCGGATGCATCCGCTGAATGTGCCGGAAGATCTGGC
>CAXTWP010000485.1:0-2024 GCA_964247945.1 uncultured Acidobacteriaceae bacterium
GCGCTCCGCAATGCTGTCCCAGATGCGTCTCGCCGAAGCTGCAGCTAACGGGTTGACTAACGGAGTCGCGCGCGCTGTCCTGCCATTCTGCCTTCGTGTCTGGCCCGGCGCCATGCGTGTAACGGCTAAGCTCACGCGTGTCACCCAACCTGCATTGGCTGTTGCTCCCCAGTCTTTTGCCAACTGAATTAGGCGACGAGAAACGGTTTTGCATTCACAGCTTTAGGAGGAAAATGAAATCATTCACCGTCTTGGTCTTCACACTCCTAGTCGCGCCAGCATTACTTGCACAGCATCAGACTTTCACTGTCAACCCCGATACCAGCGAGGTCAAAATCAAGCTGAACACGACCCATGAGGTTGTCGACGGGACGTTCCATGTGCAGTCTGGATCAATCGACTTTGATCGAAGCGCTCTCCGGATGGCGGGGAAGGTAATTGTCGCAGCAGGTACCGGCAAGACGGGAAACGATAGCCGCGACAAAAAGATGAACAAAGACATTCTCAAGGTAGCGCAGTTCGCTACCGTTTCTTTCGCGCCAACTGCATATACGGGGGATGATTGCAGCCTCGGGTGACTCAACGATCCAGGTGTCAGGAGTCTTCACTCTGCTGAATATGCCCCACGACCTGACGATTCCGATGCGGATACATACCGAAGGCCCGAAGACAACAGCGAAGGCACACTTCGTTGTTTCCTACGTGCAATGGGGGCTTAAAAATCCCAGCTTCCTGATCTGGAAGGCCGAGAACAACGTCGACGTCGGTATCAATCTGGTTGGTGAAATCAAGTGAATCCAGGTGGAGGGCTATGAGTCATGAATGAATCATCACTTGAATCTAGCAATTCAGGAGGCTAAGAAGAGTTCAACTGCATTTGACGAGGGATCCGTCGCGTCGATGGAGGGATTGATCGTGATAGGAAAGCAGGAGTCAACTTCGGCGCAGAGATTGAGGAAGAGACTGCCAAGCTTAGTGCCGGTCATAGTTGGGTTATCTGCGATCATCCTGCTTGTCGTCGGTCTCGACGCCGCTTCTGGTCAACGAATGAGCGTAAGCCCGGCACATCTAACACTGAACACGGTAAAGTGGTCTGGAACGGGGGCTGCAACGCACCATGGGCGGATGGCAAAGGTGCTCCTGAGAGTTCGACAGTCTTTAGACGTCCCGACACATGGCCGGATTTCACTCGTTGCGACCAAACCACTCCCGAGCCCGATTCTGTCTACAAGGCTATCATTCTGCACGGCGGCAGAGGACTTGGCTTCTCACAGATCATGCCCGCCTTTGGAGATCTTCTTTCTGAGTAACAGGTGGATGATGTCATTGCGTACCTTCGCACCTTTTGCAAGAACGATAAGCACTTTCCGTTAGGAGTGTTGAACCTGCCCCGTGCAATCGTCACCGAGAAGGCGTTCCTAGAAGATAAGTTGGTAGTCTCGACGGCCGCAAACGTGCGTGGGCCGGGATCTTGGACCACGGACGTCATTCAAGAACAGACCTTTGCCGGAAAGAACCAGCTCGAGGTAGACGTGCCCGTAAATTATGCGCGGATCAATAGCGCGTGGACGAGCGGTACCGGAGACATCACGGTCGGGATGAAGCGCGAGCTTTTTTCAAGCGAGCGTGCAGGCTCCATCTTGAGTCTTCAGGGTGGTGTTCTGTTGCCGACCGGAGACAGCGACAGAGGCTTCGGTACCGGAACCACGCAATTCGAGCCGTTCGCTGCCTACGACCAACTCATCACAAACAGGACCTTTGCGCAATTTGAACAGGGTGCCGATCTTCCGGTAAACACCAGCGTCTCTCCGCGTAGTCTTTTCTTCCGGTCCGCATTCGGTGCTTCGGTTGCACCCGACCACGGCTTGGGCGCTTGTATTCCCCAATGCTTGAGTTCGTTGCTAAGCGAGACTATATGACGGCGGCGAGCACGCAGTAGGACATACTGCCTGAGATGCAAGTGACTGTTAGCAGACGGCAGCACATCGGGCTGCCGTTATCGCAAGCCATTTACCGAAGTGAGT
>CAXTWP010000486.1:0-2022 GCA_964247945.1 uncultured Acidobacteriaceae bacterium
CGACACAGTCCCACAATCCGCCCCTTACTCGTGCCGCCGAACGATACCTGGAGCAGTATGGTGAACCGATGGTCATGAACACCTACCTCAAGGTGACCGTGCTTGCTTTGGCAGGAGTCAGCCTCATGCTGGGCGCGCTCACCTACCGGTCACAGCAGGCTTTGGCCACGATGAAACCAATGGTCATTCGGATCAACGAGGTCGGACGCGCCGAGGCCATCGACTACCGGAACTACCAGTACAAGCCGCAAGAGGCGGAGAACAAATACTATCTTGCGCGTTGGGCCACGCTCGCCTTCGAGCGCAACCGCTACACCATCGAGAACGATCAAACCGCCTCGCTCTACTTCCTCAACAGCGAAGTGCAGCAGGCCGTGGTCCGGCAAGAACAGGCCGACAAGACCATCTCCAGCTTCCAGAATGATACGTCCTTGCCTTACGTGGACATCGACGTGAAATCGATCGTCCTCGACGATCTCCAGAAGGCTCCCTATGCGGCCCGGATCGAGTTCGAGAAACTCTTCACGAATCCGGGCGACCACACGGTGGTGAAGCGGGAGCGATGGATCGCCAGCGTCACCTATGTCTTCGCAGACAAGGTGGCGAACGAGGCTCTTTCGGTCAACCCGCTTGGCCTCACCATCATCCGCTTTCGCGCCGACCAGGCGTTCAACTAGGAGCCCTATGAACCGCGATCTTGAACTCCTTCTCTCGTTCCTTACGCCCATCGCTTCGCTACTGATGGACGACAGCGTGACCGAAATCATGGGCAATCCCGATGGGCATTGGTGGTACGAAAAGCAGGGCTGCATAGAGCGGGCGGAAGGCGTCAGCTTCGACACCCGAAGTCTTCATACCGGTCTTGAGGTGATCGCCAACAAACTCGGCAAAAAACTCGACCGGGGCAGCCCGATCTTGAACGCGCAACTGCCGGACGGAAGCCGTCTGGCCGCAGTTCTCCCGCCCGTGGTAAGACCCTTCCCGAGCGTTACCATCCGCAAGTTTTCAATGGTGCGGTACACCGTTGAAGATCTGATTCGTAAGGGTGCCTTGACGACCAGGATCACAGAATATCTGGGAGATCAGATCGCAACGGGCAAGACCATCCTCATCAGTGGTGGGACCGGGAGCGGCAAGACCACGCTGCTTAACGCGCTAACGGACTTCATCCCGGACAGCGAGCGAATCGTGGTCATCGAAGACACGCGCGAGTTGCGGATCGCCAAGCCCAACCTGCTCTCCGCCGAGTGCCAGACGGACTCGCATTCGGGCACGGTGAGCTTCAACGACCTGCTCAAGGGCTCGCTTCGCTGGCGTCCCGACCGGATCATTCTGGGCGAGGTGCGCGGCGAGGAGGCCCGCACCTTGCTCGACTCTTTCAACACCGGCCATGCGGGTTCGATGGCCACCATCCACGCCAGCAGCGCGGTCAAGGCTTTACGACGCTTCGGGGAACTCGCCATGCGCGCGCACCAGCAGGCGACCCGCGACGACATCGCTTCCGAGATCGCCGAGTCCGTACAAATTGTGATCCAGGTAGAACGGTCTGCGATGTGCCGCAGGGTGCGCGAGATCGTCGCGCTTCGAGGTTACGACCGCCTGCTCAAGACCTTCGACTGCGACATCGTGTACGACGTGGCGCACGAACGCCAGCCCACGTTGTTCGAGACCATCCACGCCGCATAAACCCTCACTTGCCGCACCACAATCCGATCTAGGAGAACAGCTTTATGCCTTTGCTTGACATCGCCATCCCCAAGAAAGTTCTTGCCACCGTCACCCTTGAAGAGTCCATCGCCCGAGAGATCGACCTCTACTCCGCCTTCGGCAAAGTTCCCGCCGATCACGTCGTCAACAAGGCCGTCGAATACGCGTTCAAACAAGACAAAGAGTTCCAGGCGTACAAGGCGCACAACGGACAAGCCAAGGCCCATACCCCTTTGCGCGTGAGGAAGACGGCAGACGGAGAAAAGGCGACCCGACAGGTCAAGAAGGTTGGTCCTGCATAGACTGCAACGCCGG
>CAXTWP010000487.1:0-2012 GCA_964247945.1 uncultured Acidobacteriaceae bacterium
CGAGCCGGAAGAAGTCGTCAGTAACCGGCGGCTTTTGTTTCGCCAGGGAGCCGGTATAGGCGACTTCTTTGCCTTCGCTCAGAATGCGGAAGAGCTTCGCTCGTAACGGAGGCGGCGCGACGATTTTGGGTTTTTCCAGATACAACACGTCGTCGCTTGATGGATTCCTTACAACGATATGGACGATGACGTGTTCACCTGCGAGTTCGATGCTTAGCTTTGCGGAGGGAGTCATTCGCGGAATCCTTACGTGCTGGTATGTCGTGTACGGGCTTTGCTGGAGTGCGGGCGCTGAACAGACCAGAAGTGTAAAGAGCAGAACAGCGACCGCCCTAATGCGCGCCTTCCACAAAGTATTCGAAGCTGTCGGTGTTATTGAGCGCGGCCGTTGGGTTGCTTTTGCCAGGGCGAGTGATAGTGCCTGTCCATAGGCGTTGTCCTCCGTTCCGCCGATGTCAGTGAAATGAGACATTTCGTGAGCTAATGTTCCTGCTTTGGAATCCGTGCCTGTGGCGGAGCGCTGTCGAATGCGTCGTCCAGATAGATGTTGTGGTTGGTGTCGCCCGGATGCACGCAGGCAAAGGTGCCCGGCTCGGGTGGATCGGCGGGATGAAAGTTGTTGATCGTCATCTTTTCGTTTAATCCGATTCTTTATCCACCCGGGTCTGAAGCGTCTTCCGCGTGGCTTCGTCATCGGAGCCAAACCACTTCTTTGCTTCGGCCTGAGTGCCTTTGTCCCATTTGGCGAGGTCTGCCTTTCATTTGCTCAGCAATGCATGCTGATCTTTGAGCGCCTGCTTGATGGCCGCCTTGTGCTTGTCGCGCCATTGATCGGGTTGCGGCTTCTTATGTCCTTTCGATAGCTTCGAGGCCACCGCGGACACGATGTCCACACCGGCGACCGCAAGGCCCGCTACTACGCCGCCCATACCGGCCGCTCCGGGTGAGGGAGCACCAATCTCGCCGATCAGTAACAGTGGGCGAATCCATAATGATGACCATCATGAGCTGTCTGATCACGATTAGCGCTGTCGGCAAAAAGTTGATGAAGACGCCCCCCGATCCTTCGACGATTACATCTGGCGGCCCGACGCACGTTGCCATGTTGGTGATTGTGGCAGCGGGAAGAAAATCAATGAGAACCGTCGGCGCTCCGGGGGAAGGATGGGACCACCGATGTGAGGCACTGGTCCGTGAACATCGGGCAGGTGTGCATATCGGTAACCCGTGCGACCGGCGGCATACATTTGCTCCGGGCGGAACTGGAGTCATACTATCGCCTGCGACCAACAGCTCACTACCATCGTCCTACCAATGCTTAGCCGCTTCATGCGGAAACGGTAGACTGAAGAGATGCCACCAATCTTGAATGCGCAGGGCTTGACCAAGGCTTTTGGCGCGGTACCGCTGTTTCGTGAGATTTCATTTACTGTTTCGGACGGCGACCGCATTGGGCTGATTGGGCCGAACGGTGCCGGCAAGTCGACGCTGCTGAAGGTTCTCGCCGGGGAGGAAGACGCCGACACGGGCGATGTAGCCACGCGGAAGCGGGCGCGGGTGGGGTATGTGCGGCAGGAGTCGAGCTTCGCGCCGGGGCTGACGGTGCGCGATGTGCTGGAGCAGGCACTGCTGCTGGCGAAGGTGCCCGAAGGCGAGCACGAGGGACGGCTGCGGGAGACGAGCGGGCGGACGGGCTTCCCGGACATGAAGGCGGAGGCGGCGAAGCTCTCGGGCGGCTGGCGCAAGCGGCTCGCGATCGCCGAGGCAGTGGTGACCGCGCCGGACGTGTTGCTGCTGGACGAGCCGACGAATCATCTTGACCTGGCGGGGATCGCGTGGCTGGAGGAGCTGCTGAACCAGGCGAGTTTTGCCTGCGTGATGGTGAGCCACGACCGGTACTTTCTTGAGATTGTGGCGACGGCAATTGTGGAGTTGAACAAGGTGTATGCGGATGGGTTGCTGCGCGTCCAGGGGACGTATTCGAAGTTTATTGAGGGCAAGCAGCAGTATCT
>CAXTWP010000488.1:0-2005 GCA_964247945.1 uncultured Acidobacteriaceae bacterium
GTAGCCGGCTTCGGCGGTGTACCGGGTCAGCTTGAGCGCAATGGAGTACTCCGGCGGCCAGGGAGCGGAGTGGGTGCGCCAGGCGAAGGCGAGATCCGGGTGGAGACGGTCAAAGGTGGCGAGGATGAGACCGGCACGGGGGAGATGGCTGGGCGAGCTGATCACCTCGGCGGAATGCCAATTGTGGACGTGCATGATTTGTGCGGAGTAGAAGATGTTTTGGATGGTGTTCTGCGCCTGCGGCTCTTCGAGGATGTCAGCGGCGGGTACACCCTGGGCAGCTGCGAGCAGCGCCATTGCATGAGCCTCGGTGAAACGGTTGTGGGCCGCGCCGCCAGTCATGATCAACCTGGGAGCGACGCCGGCGCGGTACTCGCGGACACCTTCGAGGGTGCGCTCGCGCTGCTCGGGTTCCGGTTTGCCGTCGGGTCTGGCGGGGTAGCCGAGGACGATGATGGCGTCGAAGCGGGTCTGCGTGGTGTTGTGGGTGGGGAGGGTGATGTAGTTGAGGGTGATGACCATGCCGGCGAAGACGCTGAGCGCGAGAGCGGATATGATAAGGGCGCGAACCGACTTCATGATTTAAGACTAGCAAGCTGGCGTAAACCGAGAATGCGTTGGGCTCGCACAGCGGACCCGTTCGTCAGTTGCGAACTTGGCTGTTAGTCTTAAACAGCGTACGGACGAGGCGTTTCTGGCCGAAGAGGTGAACTCAGCGAAGATCAGAAACTGGACTACAGGCCTCTTCTATCTAGTCGCGGCAAGTCTGTTGGTCGTGGGGTTCATGGTGGCCTTCGGTAAGACTCCTGAAGCAAATGGCCGAGTAGCGATGTACCTTTTTGCGGCTTCAGCCGGAGTGATCCTTGCACACGAGTTTATATACCTGCTTCCCAAACTCATCAAACTTAAGGTAGCAGGGGTCGACATTGAGATCGCCAACGAAGTCAAGAACCTTAAAGAGCAGGTAAGCGATATTGTCACGGAGTTGATTGAAGCACAGGGTGCCGGAACGTCGGCTAAGTTAGAAGCAGCAAAACTGGCGGAAGGAGAACCTGGATGAGTACATTGCCGGTCTTGAACAAAGCCGATCAGCAGAAGGGCAGGTTCGGGGGGTCGCCAAGATCACATGGCCGCTATCTCACAGCGGAGGTGAAGGCCGTTGATTCAGACAACGATTGGTTTCGGATTAAACTACGAGTGTTCCCGGAACGTTCAGCGAAGCCGATTGAAGGGGATGTGACGTTCTATTTGCATCAGAGTTTTCCGCATCCTGTCCGATCAGTGCAGTCTAAGCGGGGAGAGGCTGCATTGACTGTTTATGCGTTCGGCGCATTTACCGTAGGTGTCACGCTGGATGGGGGAACGACTCATCTCGAACTGGATCTAGCGGAACTTCCAAGCGCACCACCTGAATTCCGCGAACGTTAACTGAACAAGAACTCCTTGGTGCGAAGTTCTTTGACGGTGTCGCGAAGTTTGGCGGCTTTTTCGAACTCGAACTTTTTTGCGGCCTCGCGCATGTCGGATTCGAGTCTTGTGATGTAGGTGTCGAGTTCGGCCTGGGTGCTAAAGTCGGGGACGCCTTCGGCTTCGTCGGTGAGGTCGGCGTAGTCGGCCTTGAGGATGCCGGCGAGGCCCATCTCGAGCGGCCGGATGATGGACATCGGCGTGATGCCGTTCTCCTCGTTGTAAGCGACCTGCTTTTCGCGGCGGCGGTCGGTCTCGTTGATGGCCCGCTGCATGGAGTCGGTCATCTTGTCGGCATAGAGGATGGCCCGGCCTTCGAGGTGGCGGGCGGCGCGGCCGATGGTCTGGATGAGGGAGCCCTGGGAGCGGAGGAAGCCCTCTTTGTCGGCGTCGAGGATGGCAACGAGCGAGACTTCGGGCAGGTCGAGGCCTTCGCGGAGGAGGTTGATGCCGATCAGCACGTCGTACTCGCCCTTGCGGAGGTCGCGCAGCAGCTTGATGCGTTCGAGGGTCTCAATCTCGGAGTGCATATAGCGGC
>CAXTWP010000489.1:0-2003 GCA_964247945.1 uncultured Acidobacteriaceae bacterium
TCGGATACTGGTGTACCGATTTTCTGGTGATTCAGCGGGCGATGGCGGCGGATAGTGAGGTGTCGGCACGGCGGGTGCCGCTGATTGCGGCGATCCCGAAGATGTTCTTCCCGTTTCTGGTGATCCTGCCGGGGCTGATTGCCGTCTCGGTGACAAGCCATATGGGAGCGCCCACCGCAGTCGTCGCCTCCGCACATCCGATGGCGCTCGACGAGGCGCACCCGCACGGTATTATTCCCCGGAAGACCGACCCGCTAAACGGGCAGCCTGTGCTCGATTCAAACGGCAGTCCGGTCTACAACTACGATCTCGCGATTCCGGTAATGCTGCTGCACTTCTTTCCGACGGGCATCCTGGGTCTGGGACTGACGGCGCTGCTGGCGAGCTTCATGTCGGGCATGGCGGGCAATGTGACGGCGTTCAATACCGTGTGGACCTACGACATCTACCAGGCGTACATCAACAAGCGCGGGACTGATGAGCACTACCTCTGGATGGGCCGTATGGCGACTATCGGCGGCGTGGTGCTGTCGATCGCGGCGGCGTACGCAGTCACCAACTTCAACAACATCATGGACGCCCTGCAGCTGGTGTTCTCCATCGTAAACGCGCCGCTGTTTGCGACCTTCCTTCTTGGGATGTTCTGGAAGCGGACGACCGGGCACGGAGCGTTCACGGGGCTGATCTCCGGCACGCTGGCGGCGCTCGTGCATCATGGATTGACGTTGCCGACCAATGCACTTCCGGGCATTCACGGAGGTTGGATCGCTGTTGTGCATCATTACCCGAGCGATATGGCGCAGAACTTCTGGACGGCCATCTTCGCGTTCACGATTAATCTGGTGGTCACGATTGTGGTCAGCCTAACGACGGAGCCCTACCCGGAGTCTCGGCTGGTAGGCCTGGTTTACTCTCTCACCCCAAAGCCAATCGAGACGCATCTGAGTTGGTATCAAAAGCCGGCCACGCTAGCGATTGCCGTTCTTGCCATGCTGGTCGTCCTCAACCTCGTCTTCGCTTAAGCCACAAGGAGCTTCATGGGTCTCGATATTCGCATACCTCTGGGTCTGCTCTTTCTGCTCATCGGCGGACTGATGAGCGTGTACGGGTTGGTGACCCGGGGCAGCGCGGTCTACGACCGTTCCATGGGTATAGACCTGAACCTCACCTGGGGTTTGTTCATGTTCGTCTTCGGTTTGGTAATGTTCCTTGTGGGACGGCGGCAGAAATGGCAGGATGATCCGGTGAACCCACGGCCCTGGGAGGGGAAGCGCAAGCACTAAATGCAAATCGAATACAGTATCAGTGAGGGCGACTACGTCACCGCATGCAAACTCGCAATGCGTAAACGATCGCGTTTAACCAATATATTGCTTTACTTCGTGCCTGCACTTGGTATTGTGCTCATGGCTACAACTGTCATCGCGCTCTTTGGCGGCGTTCGATGGTCTTCCGTAGCATCGCTATTCATATTGGGGTTGTTCTGGCTTTGTTTACCTACTTTGTTGTACCCATTTCAGATTCGACGAGCGTACAAGAAAGCCCCTGTTTTGAAAGAACGGCGAACGCATACCTTAGAGCACGAATTTGTCAGTATTTCAAGCGGGAGTTTGGAGAGTAGAACCGGTTGGAACTTCTATTGTGGCTACGCCGAGAACGAAAAAACGTTCCTTGTTTTTCAGCAAGGAAACCAAATCTTTATTCCCCTTCCTAAGCGCGAGTTATCTTTCGAGCAAATCACGGAGGTTCGCGGCCTTTTTCAGGCTCATCTCACATCTAGGTAGCCTACGGCTAAATTACCCGCTTTTGCTAGATCTGAAGCGAACAGCCAAGTTCCCTCCGGAATGACAAACGATTAAGCAAATGCATCTGCAGGGTATGAGCTTAGCTAAACTTTTTTAACAGGAGAATAGTTCCACCGAAGATAGTTCCTGCGCTAACTGCTAGTAAGACGATGGCGTGACGATAGGCCCGTTGGGTGGCTGTGGGTGTGGCGGCCGTGT